>CAYHCN010000044.1:0-9698 GCA_964354945.1 uncultured Eubacteriales bacterium | reverse complement strand
AAGCCCCCGGTTGCGCAGCGTTCCGATCAGGTTGAGCACCTGCTCGGTCTGCGAGACTCCCAGCGCGGCCGTCGGCTCATCGAGCAAGACCACGCACGGCTCTCCGAGCAGTGACCGGGCGATTGCCACGGCCTGCCGCTGGCCGCCGGATAGCGAGCCGACGTCCTCGCGGACGTCCTTGATGGTTGTCACCGCCAGCGAATCGAGCAGACTCAGAGCGCTCTTCTCCATCGTCGTCTCGTCGATGAAGTAGCCCGCCCTGGCCAGGCCCTTTGGGAACAGTTCGCGACCAAGGTAGAGGTTGGCGACGACATCGAGGTTGTCGCACAGAGCGAGGTCCTGGTAGACGGTCGCGATTCCCAAGTCCGTCGCGTCCTGCGGGCTCGAGATCTTGACCTGCTTGCCCTTGAAGAAGAACTCACCCTCGTCGGCCAACTGCACTCCGGCGATGGCTTTCACGAGCGTCGACTTGCCCGCGCCGTTGTCGCCAACAAGCGCGACAACCTCTCCGGCGTCGACTTCGAAGTCGACGCCGGAGAGGGCTTGGTTGGCGCCGAACGCCTTGCTAACGCCCCTCAGCGAGAGCAGAGGCACCGCCGTGCTCGTGGCGTTGTTCAATGCCCCGAGAGACGGTTCCATTACAGCCCGGCAGCCTTGCCTGCTGCCTGGAGCTCGGGGGTGTTCATGATCTGCTCGGCTGTCCAGAAGCCGTCCTTGACGACCGTGTCCTTGATGTTGTCCTTGGTGACAGCGACCGGCGGCAAGAGCACCGAGTCGATGTCCTGAAGCTTGTTGTTCACCTTTGAGAGCGTCAGCTCCGGCGGGGCGTTCTCGCCCTTGGCGAGCGCAACAGCCAGTATCGCAGCCGCCTCTGCTTCGAGCTTGATGGCCTTGTAGACCGTCATGTACTGCTCGCCGAGGAGGATCCGCTGGATCGCGGCCAGTTCGGCGTCCTGACCAGTCGTCGGCCGGGTCTTGGGGTCGATGCCCGCGCCCTTCATAGCGGCGATCGCGCCGCCGCCGGTACCGTCGTTGGCCGCCAAGACACCCACGAAGCCGTCCTTGCCGAGCTTCGTGATGGCCTGGTCCATCTCAGTCTGGGCCTTGTCCGGGCTCCAGTCCGGGGTGTCGAACTCGGCGCCGATCTTCACCTTGCCATCGAGGATGCTGTGGGCACCCTTCTTGAACAGCGTGGCGTTGTTGTCGGTGGGCGAACCGTTGATCATCACGATGGTCTTGCCCGCGTTGCCGTCCGCGGTCAGCTTGTCCAGCAACGACGTGCCCTGGAGTACCCCGACCTTCTCGTTGTCGAACGAGATGTAGTAGTTGACCGGGGCGTTCAGGATCAGACGGTCGTAGCTGATCACGGGGACGTTCTTGGCCTTGGCCTTTTCCACGATCGACGCGGCAGACGCCGAGTCGACCGGGTCGAGTACCAGCACCTGCGCGCCGTTGGTCAGCGCCGCATCAGCCTGCGACTGCTGCTCGGCTGCATCCTGGTTGGCGTTGCTGTAGAGGATCTCCGCGTCGGGGGCGAGTTCCTTGACCTTCGCCTCGAAGAGAGGCTTGTCCTGGGTCTCGTAGCGAGCCGTCTTCGTTTCCGGGAGCAGTAGGGCGATCTTCAGAGCCTTGGTCTCCCCGGTGCTCGCAGTCCCTCCGGTGGTCCCGCCGTTGCCACAGGCCACGAGGGCCAGCACCATCGCCGGAATCACGACAAGCGCACACGCTCTAACCAGTAGTTTCCTTCCGCGCATGACTGCCTCCCATCATCCAATGAGTCGCGGCCATATCGGACATCGCGCGGCCCACAGTGAGGATGATTCCCCCTTTGAGGGAAACAACTGGCAAATACGACGGCAGCCGCCGGTGGCAACGCACGATCCGATGCCACTTGGGGGCCATTCGACAGCGACAACGTCCAGCGGATCTTCGCGCTTTCCGGTCCGGAACCGCGGCTCGATGTGTTCCCGGACGCCGACTCCGCTGCCCATTACCTGTGGGAAGATCGCTGGCCGAACCGCCCCTCATGCTCGTTCGCGGCTACTCCCACCGGAAGAAGCGTGCCGCGAAGGCTGTGCACACCACCAGGACGGCCGCCAGCACCGCGGTCGCGAGCATGTAGTCACTCCACGGCTTGCCGAACCAAAGCCCCCTGAGCAGCTCGACCGCGTAGGTGAGCGGGAGGAACTGCGCGATCCGCCGAACCGTCTCCGGCATGATCTCGGGCGGGATGAACACGCCCGACAGAAACATCATCGGATAGAGAATGAGCAGGCCGATGATGTTGGCGAGTCGCGCGGTCGGCGCGACGGCGGCGATCAGATACCCGATCGAGAACATCGATAGCGCCACAAAGACGAGTGCGATTCCAACGAGGATCACACTGCCTTCGAAGGCGATCTGGTAAAGGAGCGAGCCCACCAAGACGAGCACCACAACGCCGACCAACGCCATGGCCAGGTTGCTTATGACATCGGCGGCGATGAACGTCATCGGCCGCAACGGCGTGCTGCGATAGCGTCGCAGTACCCCCGATTCGCGGTAGCCGCAGATGCCCACGGGAATGGACATGAAACCCACGATGCACAGCACCATTGCCGCGTAGGCGGGCATCGCGACATCCATCGATCCGAGCCCCGCGGACAGCGGCGTGGGTTTGTTCCCGAAGATCAGGCCGTTCAGCGCGATCAGGAGCGGCGCGAACGCAAGCGTGAAGAAAATCGCGATGGGCTCTCGGACATAGAGCCGGATGTCGGTGGAGGCGAGCCGGAGGAAGCCACGCATCGCTAGTCCCTCATTTCCCGACCGGTGAGGGCGAGGAAGACGTCTTCGAGGTTGGGCTGCTCGGTACGCAGGTCCAGGAACCCCACCTCAGCGTCCTCGAGCCTGGAGACCACCGCGCTCGCGAATCGGTCTCCTCGGCCGTAGACGACGACTCGCTCGCCGGCCTGCTCTACGCGTTCCACGACCGCAGTCCCCTCGAACGAGGGTGCCGAGACTCCCTCGGGAAGCGTGAACACGAGACGCCGCTCCACGCCAAGGCTGGCCACAAGGGCGCTGGGCGTGTCGAGCGCGACGACGCTGCCGTTGTCGATAATGAGCACGCGATCGCAGAGCCGTTCGGCCTCCTCCATGAAGTGCGTTGTCAGCACAACGGTGCATCCGGCGTCCCGCACGTCGCGGACGAGGTCCCACATCGAACGCCGGGCCTGCGGATCGAGCCCGGTCGTCAGCTCGTCGAAGAACACGACCTCCGGCTGGCTCACAAGCGCAAGCGCGATGAAGAGCCGCTGCTTCTGACCACCGGAGAGCTTCGAGAAGCGAGCCGAGCGCTTGTCCGAAAGCCCCAGCCGATCGATGAGTTCCTCGACGTCGGCGCTGTGGTCGTAGAAAGACGCGAAGAGGCGTACCGCCTCGTCCACGTGCACGTGTGGCGGCAGAGCGCTCTCCTGAAGCTGGACGCCGATGCGATCTGCGAGTGCCTGCCTATGCGCGGGGTCCTCGCCGAGAACCCGGATGGTCCCGCTGTCGGGACGTCGAAGTCCTTCGATGCACTCGATAGCGGTGGTCTTGCCCGCGCCGTTGGGTCCCACCATGCCGAAGATCTCGCCCTCGCGCACGCCGAACGATACGTCGGCCACTGCGACCACGTCGCCGTACTGCTTGCGAAGCAGGTCCACCTCGATAACTTCCGGCACGGGCCTCCCCGATCAGCCGACGAGCCTCCACCAGTATCCTTCCACGGCTGCCCGCTTCGAAGCGCATTCACGAGGGATCGCCAGCGCGGAGACAGTGCGCCGCGACCTGGACCATGGCCCGTCCCGGGCCGTGGGTGCGTCCCCTCGAATGGGGTGCAAGGGGAACACATGACTAGGTCACGTGCCAGCATCGAGGGGGGCTGTGGGATGGATTCGATCTGGTTGTCGCTCTACTGGACTGGGCCGATCGGCGTCGGCGCGTTCCTCGCAGGACTCGGAGTGCTCTTCTGGGGCATCGGTCGCCTGCGGACGCCCAAGGGGTAGGTGCGGGTAGCAGAGTCGGCGTCCTCGGACACGTCAAGCACTCGCAGACGGCTCGACCCATCGCGGGAGCAATCTCGCGTCGTCGGGAACGTTCACTGTGAGGTGATTGAAGTGGCTGAAATCGTAGTTGGTTGCTCGGTAGAAGACGAGAAGAAGGTCGCCAAGGAGCTGTACCGTCTCACGCACGGGGTCCACTGGGAGCCGAACGCCGGGTGGGAGGTCCGCGCCGACTCGTGCGCCGTTCCCAGGTACACGGCGCTGATGCACGCAGGCGCGAGGTCGGCCTTCCCGCCGATGAGTGAGGCGGACGCGCAGAGGCTGGCCACCGATGTCTGGGAAAGGGCTCGCCAATCGATGCCCGGAGTCCAGATAACCATCAGCGTCGAGGCCAGCGACGGAGCGTGGGCTTCCCGCAGCTGATCCGAGAACCCTCGGCCCCGTAGGACTCCGCTCGCCCCCGCCGAAGCGTGCAGGAGTGCGGACCCCAAGGGGGTATCTCAGGTGCGTATCGTTTTCCACGCTCTTGGAACGCGAGGCGACGTCCATCCGCTCCTCGCTCTCGCCGTTTCCGCCAAGACGAGGGGTCACGACCCCGTCGTCTGTGCCCCGCCCGACTTCGATGACGACGCCGGAGGGGCCGGCGTCGAGTTCGTCGGTGTTGGCGGCCGTGCCGACGACCTCCTCGAGCACCGCAACGACCCGCGAACCCACGTCGAACAAGTCAGGCTTCAGGTCGAGGGACTCGTCGAGACAGCATCCGGGGCAGATCTCGTCGTCGGCACCGGAGTTCCACTTGCCGGTCCGACCGCTGCCGAGATGAACCGGTGCCCGTATCGGTACTTCGCCCAAGCGCCGGACTTGGTCGAATCGACCGACTACGTCGTCCCGCTGTTTCCGTTCAAGCGTTTGCCTCGGCTTGGGCGCATTGCCGTCAACGGAGGGTTCAACGTCCTGTGGATGCTGCTCTACGGTCCTCCGCTTTCTGCAGCGCGGAAGCGGATGGGGTTGGATTCGCGGTGGCGCGACTCGCTCGACCCCTTCCGCGGAGATCCGCCGATGGTTCTTGCGTGTGACAAGGCCCTCGGGCCTCTGCCGCCGCATGCCGCGCTACCCACCGTGCAGACCGCAGCGATCCAGTACGAACCCGCCCGTGGTCTGAGCGAGCACGTGGTCACGTTTCTCGACCGCAACGGCCCGGCCATCTACCTGGGATTCGGGAGCATGCACAGCGATGGACCCGGGCGGACACTGACGCTTGCCGAGCCGATTCACCGGTCCACGGGCTTGCCAGTGCTCGTGCGTGGCGGAGCCGAGGGTGCGGCCGAGGACCCGGAGTGGCTGCTCCGAGTCGGCGACGAGCCGCACGGGCAGCTGTTTCCTCGATGCTGTGCGGTCGTCCACCACGGTGGGGCGGGCACGCTGACCACCGCCGCGCGCTGCGGAGTCCCCCAGGTCATCGTGCCTCATCTTGCAGACCAGTTCCTGTGGGCATATCGCGTGGAGGAGCTGGGTATCGGGGCGCGGGTAGGCGGCCGCGGCAGGATCCCCGAGAGACTGGCCGAGGCCACCGCCGGCGTTGTCTCCTCTTCTCGCGTTGCGACACGCGTCGCCGAACTGGCCGACGAGATCGGGCATCCGGATGGCGCAGTGCTTACGCTGGACGCGCTGCTCACGTAGAAGCGGGGGGCCCAGATGTCGATCGCCGACCTCATCAAGCGCCTCTTGGACGATTGCCCCGCACGTGAGACGGTCACGCCGGGGTGACTCGCGTTCGGTCGGGACTAGAGCGCCTTACCGCCCTGGGTGACGCCTTCGTGCCGCGAACAGTAGCCACAGCAGCGGCAAGACCGACGAGGCCATGAGGATCTTGGCCAGCGCCGGCTCGGCAGGGTAGAGGAACGCCCCGGCGATGAGCAGCGCGGCGAACACGATCGCGCCGCTGAGCCGGCCGACCGAGCGCTCGACGCGTCGCACTTGGATGTCGAGGCGCGGCGTCTGCACGTTGAGCTCGCCGCGCTCCATGAGGGTGAGGACCCGGTCTGCTCGGCCGGGCAGGCCGATGGTCGTCTGCAGGATCTTCGTCCCCTCGCCGAGCCACGTCTGCCAGCCCGGCGTTCCCTCCTCGGACACGAGCTGGTTTGCGTAGGGCGCGAGCGAGGTCCACAGGTTGAACTCAGGGTCGAGCCCGCTGCACATCCCCGACAGGATTCCCACCGTTCGGCCGAGCAGCAGCAGGTTCTCGGGGAGCTGGAACGGCAGATCGAGCATGAGTTCCTGGAACTGCAGCCCGAAGTTCATCATCTCCTGCTCGTCGATCTGCCGAAGATCGCCCACGCTCATTCCCCAGAAGCGATCGAAGAGCTGCATGCTGGCCAGCTCGATCAGCTTCAGATCGGCGCTGGGTAGCAGCACGCCCAGGGTCTTGAAGCTCTGAACGAGGCGGGGCCCGTCCTGGGTGCCGACGGCAACGAGCACCTCCCGCAGACCGACGCGGAGGTTCTCGGGTACGCGCCCGACCATGCCGAAGTCGACGAACGTGAGCCTCCAGCGGCGGGTGCTGTCGGCGTGGTACCCCTCCAAGGGCGTGACGAAGAGGTTCCCCGGATGGGGGTCGGCATGGAAGAAGCCGTCCTCGAAGATCTGCTGCAGGTACGTGTCCAGCAGCACCGAGGCCACTTCCGACCGGTCGATCTGGGCCGCGGTGATGGCGTCGTAGTCCGTCAGCTTGATCGCCGAGACGTCCTCCAGGGTCAGGACGCAGCGCGTCGTGAGGCTCCACACGACACGGGGGACCGACACCATCGGGTTGTCCGCGAAGTTGGCGCTGAAGGTCTCGGCGTTCCCGCCCTCGGCGAGGTAGTCGATCTCTTGGAGCGTCGTCGCCGCGAACTCCTCGACCAGCGCGTTCACGTCGGCACGCTTCGCGACCGGTCGGTACCGTTGCAGCCAGCCGCCGACCCGACGTAGCGCGGAGAGATCGACGTCAACGATCTGTTCGATGTGGGGACGCTGCACCTTCATGACCACGTCCGAGAAGCCGTGCTCCTCGACTTCACGAGCGCACAATCGGGCGCGATGGACCTGGCCCAGCGACGCTGCCGCCAAGGGTGTCTCGTCGATCCAGTCGTACCGCTCGGCGAGGGGCTGGCCCAGCTCAGCCTCGGCCTGCACGCGGATGGCCTCAAAGGGCTCGGGAGGGACCTCGTCTTGGAGGCCGGAGAGTTCGTTCGTGATCTCCGGCGGCAGTACGTCCAAGCGTGCCGAGAGGAACTGCCCGACCTTGATCATGAGCCCGCCCATGCGGATGGCGAGTGAGCGGAACCGTCTCGCGACTCCCCGGTAGCGGTCCGAGCGCGTGCGACGAGACCAGCCGGAAAGACCGATCTTCGGCAGGACGATCTCCCAGATGATGAACCCCGCGGTCACGCGGGCAAAGAAGATGACGATGCGCCAATACCTGGCGCGGAGTTGGGACGACTTCATGAGACCTCCGACTTCGGGCGCAAGCGTATCACCGTCAGGCCCGAGCACACCGTGTCGGGGTTACTTCCCCCAGGCGTGACGATGGGTTTCGAACGACTGTCGAAGATATGTTACGATATATCGCGAAAACGGCGTGCGACTGGGGTACCTCCGGCGCACGGGAGAACAGGAGGCGCACACATGAGCGACCAATCGACAGGCCGCTGGCACTGGGGGCCGACCCAGATGAACGGATGCGGCCGCGCAAGTTCTGGCGCCGGCGCAGAGAGGTTCCACCACCACTCGAGATCAGCTGGCGGTGGTTGGAGCATGGCAGGTATGGGCGGACCCGGCGCATTCGGTCCGTGGGGCCGCGGGCCGCGCGCACGCAGGGGCGACATGCGCATCTCCATCCTCGCGCTGCTCGCCGAGAAAGAGATGCACGGCTATCAGATCATCCAGGAGCTCACCGACAGAAGTGGCGGCGCGTGGCGCCCCAGTCCCGGCTCGGTGTACCCGACGTTGCAGCTTCTCGAGGACGAGGGACTCGTTTCGGGGACCGAGGTCGAAGGACGGCGCGTCTACGCGCTCACCGATGCCGGCCGCGAGGTCATCGCGGATCGACCCGACAGCGAGAAGATGCCGTGGGAAGAGGCCGCATCGGGCGTCGGCGAAGGGACTCAGGCCCTTCGCGAGGTCACGATGCAGGTGGGTGCTGCCGTGTGGCAGGTCGGCGGCTCGGGGTCTCCGGAGCAGGTCAAGAAAGCCGTGGCCATCCTCGAGGAGACGCGCAAGAAGATCTACGGGATCCTCGCCGAAGGCGAGTGAGCCGAAGGAGTGGACTGGCGTTCCGCATGCACGTGAGTGAGGGCGTCGGCCATGCGGCCGGCGCCCCTGTGTTCCCGCGTGTGACAGTGCGTCCCTACCGCCCTACCCGTGTCCGACGATCAGCTCGCCGAAGATGAACAAGGCTACGAATCCGCCGCCCAACAGGGGCAGCAGGAGCAATGCGGCGGACGTGCGTCGTCTGTTTGCGGCGGTACACTTCTGGGCGACCCGCGTCATCGGCCGCGACGTAGGAGCTTGACGTGGCGTGGCAGGAGCCCGACACGAGTCCCGAACCGGTTCCCGCCGGTGTCCAGGACGCATACCGTGAAGCTGCGAGGCTCATCCGAGGAGCGCTCGGCGGCACGCTCTCGCTGATCGACGTCAACGAGGGCTGGCCCGACGCAGATCCCGACTACCTCGGCGAGGTGCGCAAGGACGTTGCGCGCTGGTTCCTGCAGGCGCACTCGAGTCGCAGCGAGCGGCGGATGAAGGAGATGCTTCGCCACGACCTAGACTCCTACGCTTCGCTGTTCGAGCAGGGTCTTCGTCCCCGCGTTGTCGACCCCAGCGAGCTCGAGTCCCCGCGCGAGAAGATCGTCACATGGGTCGTCTTCGCGATCGTCGTGGCGGTCACGATCTGGCTCCGCCGAGACCTGCTGTTCTAGCGGCCGCCATTGCCCCTCGCGTTCCTGCAGGGACCGGGACGACACACGGTGAATAGCGAGTCAGGCAACCCTGCGCGAACGAGGTGGTCTTGGATGCGTTCACGAATCGCTCCCGGCAGCCCGATCGACCGCCGCCTATTCGTCGCAGCCGTCGGCGCCAGCCTCATCGGCGGCTGCACCCGACAGGGCGGTCCCTCCCCGACCGAGAGCGCCGCTTCCTCCGGCGCGGCGGCCGCTGCTGTCACGACACCGACAGCGCCCGCCGGGCGGACCCTCGGCAGCCTGCTCGACGCGATCCAGAACCGCCGATCGGTCCGCGCCTACACGACAGCCCCCGTGTCCGAGAAGGACGTGGCGCTCATGGCGTGGTCCGCGCAGGGCATCACCGACACCGAGAAGCGTCTGCGGGCGGCGCCCTCGGCGATGACGGCCTACCCGCTGCGCCTCTATGTTGCAACCGCGGATGCGCTGCGGCTCTACGAGACCGAGCGCGACGGGTTCAAGCAAGTCAGGGCCGGAGACGTCAGGCCGGAGCTTTTCGACGCCTCGGGCCAGTCCTCAGTGAAGCAGGCACCTGTCGTGTTCGTGGTGACCGGCCGGTACGGACTGCTCGAGCAGGACATGGGGGACAAGGCGCCGCGTTGCGTGCACCTCGAGGCCGGGCACGCGACCCAGAACCTCGTGCTCACCGCCACGAGCCTGGGACTCGCCGGCGTCACCG
>CAYHCN010000043.1:0-9872 GCA_964354945.1 uncultured Eubacteriales bacterium | reverse complement strand
CGCGGGTGAGGGGCCTCGGCCCACGGCGGCACGAAGCGCCACGCCTCGCGCATCGCCCTTCGGTGCGCGCGTGCCTCGGGGTCGACCTGCTCAAGCGCCGACCAGAAGTGCTCCGAGTGGTCGTGTCGCACCAGGTGGACGAGTTCGTGGAGCATGATCGCGATCGCGAGCTCGCGAGGCAGGAACAGCAGCGTGCGGTTGAGCGAGACCGCTCCGGCCGTGGAGCAGCTGCCCCACCGCGTTCGCTGGTGACGTACCGAAACCGACGTCGGGCGAAGCGAATGCGCGTCGCCGAGAGCCGCAAGCTCGCAAGGGAGCAGCTCACGAGCACGGGCATCCACGAAGCGGTTGAGTGCGCGGACGCACGCCGCGCGATCGGACACGTCGCCCGAGACCATGAGGATGCCCGACCGCTCGGGTGACCGGTCGCGCCCGCGAAGCGCCCGTACGGACTGAGACGAGGTGGCGCGATACCGAACCTCCCAGTGCTCACCCACCGCCGGGAACACGACCTCGTCCGGCAGCTCGCCGTCACCGGAAGCGCGATGGGCGTCTCGCTCGTCGACGCGCGCCAGCATCCGCTGGACCCAATCGCGCTTGGCGACCAGGAACGAGACCGCCGCCTGAGCGTTCGAACCACGCGGAATCGTGACGACGACGCCGCGCCGGGGGTTCACCGCGATGCGAAGCCGTCGCGCGGCGGGGTTGAAGCGGAGAAGGTACGGCGGCAGGCCGTCGACCGGCGGCCCCGGTTCCTCCCGCACCCGACTCGCCCGATGCGCCATCCCCTACGGCTGCCGCAGCCGGTAGGCGACGGCGTTGCGTACGCTCCAGCTCACGCTGGAGTACCCGCCGTACACGCGCATCGGCTTGGCAGCCGCGCGGTGCGCGAGGATATCGGCGCCGACGCCGGCGTTGAGCGATGTGGAAGGGTTCACGAGAAGAATAGAACCACAGAATCCTTGAGTCGTGCCTGCGACCAGCGCGTCGGCAAAGGCCTTGTCCGAGGCCAGCCCCGCCCTGGTCCAGCTCAGTCCGGCAGCGGCTCCCTCCGCGGCCAGTCCGCGGGAGACGGCGTAGTGGTCGGCACCGGCTATGCGGCGAACGCTGAGTCCTCGCCACTTGAGCGCCGCCTCCACGCCTGAGCCGATCACGCTGGTCCCGCCCACGATCACCACGTTCTTGATGCGCAGCTCCGCGAGCGCCTTCGCGCTCGATGGGGGCAGGCTCTTGAGAGAGGCTCCCAAGATCGGCCGAGACGTCTTGATCGTGATGGGAGCGGTCGCATACGCGTCGGGGAAGTCGAGGCCGTTCACGACGTAGGCGGTATCGACGGCGACACCGCGACCCCGTGCGAGCCCCACGCCGATGGTCGCGGCGCGCGAGGCGGTCGCGTAGCGGTCGGCGCCGGTGACGCGGACTACCTTCGTGCCGAGGGCGGCTATCCTCGATGCCACCACCGCGTCGATCGCGCTCGTGGGGCCGAGGACGTACACCGTCGCCGGCTTCAACCGCTTGATCTCGGCGCTCGTCGATGCCGCGAGCGAGTGCGCGGACGTGAGCAGGATCGGCCCCCGGGTGCCGGCGGCGAGCGAGGCTGCCGACAGGGAATCGGCCCACGTCTCGGAGCTGACGACGACCAGGCCTGACACGCTCGTGGTCGTGGTTGCGGGGAACGAGACGCGCGAGGCGAACGCGGCGCTCCTCGGGCCATCAGAGCTGCTGACGTTGGTGATTACGTCACCGAAGTCGTCTTGGATCGAAGCGTAGCGGTAGGGCCGGTAGTACGTCGCGGCGCTGCCCCAATACGGGTACGGCGTCAGCCGCTTGACCACGCCACCCTTCGAGGACGACTCCTCGATGGCCCAGTACTGCGTCTTGCCGCTGTCGGCCCATCCCGCGAACAGCACGGCGTGGCTGTAGGGAGCGCCCCATTCGGCACAGACGAGCATCATATCGCCGGGCTTGAGGTCCCCCTTCGTGATGCGGTACCACCGCGACGGGTTGGCCCGGTAGTCCATCGTCGTGGGCGACTGGGGCCGGCCGGACGAGTCGCGCAGGTCCCAGCACATAGCGACGAAGCCCGAGCAGTCGGTCCTCCACCCCATGTAGCGCGCCTGGTCGGAGCTGACGCTGGTGGGGATGAGCGTGCCGCCTGCCTTCGCCCACCGCTTCTGGCTGTACGGGACGCCGTAGGCGGTGGGGTGGCCGCTCGCGTCGCGGATGCGCACGACGTTCGCCCACACGTTTGCGCGAGCGACGACGACATCACGGGGAATCGCTTGAGCGGCAGGCGCGGCGAGGACGGTCAGCAACACAGTTGCGGCCAGGAGCCTTTGCAGGACTTTCATCGATTCGCCTTCGTAGTCCGTTGCGTGGTTGCAGTTCCGGCCACCTCGAGAGGGCCGGCACACCATCTACCATCGGCAGCTCGGGCCCCCGAGATGACCGAATAGCGGCGTGCCCGCCAGATGAGCGAACGCGGAACCCCGCCACGCGAGCGACGGCGAATGCCCTAGGGCGCGAAGCCTTCCACCACGTACGTGCCGGAGCGGGGGTCCTTGCGAAGCGTGATGTACCCGAGGCTCTGAGCGTCCTCGAGCAGTTGGGTGAACGACCGATAGCCGTACGCCGACTCCGCGAACGAAGGCTGCTTGCGCTTGATGGTGTCCTTGATAAGCGACGAGTGCATGGCCTCGACGTTCTCGCGCTGGAGCGCCTCGATGGTCTCGAAGAGCAGCTTGAACGCGGGCTGCTTCTTTCTCGGCACGCTCTCGGCGATAGCGGGGGCGCCGGCCGGCGCGCCTATGTCCTCGTAGTAGATGAACTCGTCGCAGTTGGTGGCGAGCAGATCGCTCGTCGAATCCTTAAGGCCGAGCCCAATGACCGTCTTGCCGTTCTCCTTGAGCTTGAGCACGAGCGGCGTGAAGTCGGAGTCCCCCGAGACAACGACGAACGTGTCGATGTGCTCCTTGGTGTAGGACAGCTCCATCGCGTCCACGCACAGCCGGATGTCGGCTGAGTTCTTTCCGGTCATCCCTCGCTCAGGGATCTCGGTGAGCTCGATGCCCAGCTCGTGGAGTGGGGTGACGTAGTCCGAGAAGCGGCCCCAGTCCGCGTAGGCCCGCTTGCCGACGATCTTGCCCTTCTCAACGAGTCGCTCGAGCACGCGCTTCATGTCGAGTAGCTCGGTCTTCTTGCGAGTCCGGCCGCCTCCGGGTTGTTTGACGCCAAGAGCCAGGTTCTCGAAGTCGATGAAGACGGCGAGTGCATGTGCCTCGTCGGCCATTCGGATCCCCTCTCGGAAACGCAACGGCGGTCGGTGTGAGCTTACATACCCTGACCTCAGTCTATCTCGTCGCCGAGAACCCCGCCGTGTCGTTTACGGGGTATGTTGGACAAGGAAGGGCCGCAAGGCAGGCCCAGGGAAGGGACGGCACAGATGACGGATGAAGGAACCCTCGTCGTGTACTGCCGCTCGTGGTGCCCCGACTGCGCGCGGGCGAAGGCGTGGCTGCACGAGCACGACATACCCTACGTCGAGATCGACGTCGATGACGACATGGATGCGCGGCAGCGGGCGGCCGGCCTCAACGACGGACGGCTCCACACGCCCACCTTCGAGCACAACGGTGAGACATGCGTTGACTTTCGTCCCGAGCGCCTGAAGGAGATCATCGGCCTGGAGGAGTGAGCAGGCTCCGCAGTTCAACGTCCCGCCCGTACTTCAAGCCTGTCAGCCCTCCCGCCAGCGCGCCCAGCGCTGTCCCTGCCAGCCACAGGGCGTCGGCCCTCAGCGCCTGCGTCATCGTCACCACCGCGACCGCGAACAGCAGGCCGACCACGGCCCAGAAAGTCGCCGGGCGCCCGGTGAGTGCCGAGCCCGCCTTGAAGCCGCCGAAACCGCCGGCCGCGAGGCCGATCACGATTCCAAGACCCATCCCGACGTAGGCCACCTACAGCTCAGCCGCCAGACTCGGGTGGCCCGCGGCGACCTCGACGAGCCCGCTTCGGCAGATCTCGGCGTAGACTCCGGCGCTCGGACGCGCGGTGCGTGCGAGCGTGTCGTAGTCGATGCCCACGAGCCCGAACCTCGGCTCGAAGCCCTCGAGCCACTCGAAGTTGTCGGTCAGCGCCCAGTGGAAGTAGCCCTGCACGTCAGCCCCCTCGCGCATCGCCCGATGCAGCCATGCAAGGTGATTCGTGATGAAGGCGGCGCGGCGGCTGTCTGCCGCGTCCGCGATGCCGTTCTCGGTTACGTGGATCGGGATGTCGAAGCGCTTCGCGGTTTCGCGGACCATGCGGTACAGCCCCTCCGAGAAGACCGGCCATCCCAGGTCGCTCGCGCCCTCAGGCCCCGGCGGCGCGACGAGCCCCGCCCCCCTCAGCAACAACTGCGGTAGCACACGGCTGTAGTACTGCAGGCCGATGAAGTCCGCGTTGCCCTCGGTCTTCTCCAGGTACCACCAGTTGGTCATGTAGTCGACGAACGCGTGCAGCGCGCGCTCCCGCCTTGAGTCCTCGTCCGCGATCACCGCCACCGTGTTCACCGCAACGCCGACGTGGGCGTCAGGACGTGCCGATCGTACGGCCTCGCGGGCGGCGTGGTGCGCGTCGATCAGGCGGTCGCCGACCTTCTTGGCCTTGGGGATTCCGCCCTTCACCAGCGGTGGCCACAATCCCGAGCCGTACCCCTGGACCGCCAGCAGGACGGGCTCGTTTATCGGCATCCAGTACCTCACCCAGCGACCGAGACTCTCCGCAACGGCTCCCGCGTACTCGGCGAACCGCTTGGGCGTGTCCTTGCCTTCCCACCACCCGAACTGGCCGAGCCAGCTCGGGCTGGTGAAGTGGTGCAGCACGACGTACGGCTCGAGGCCCACGGAGGTGAGCGTCTCGACGACCTCCTCGTAGTGGCGCAGGGCACCCTCGTCGATGCGCCCTGGCTCGGGCTCGATTCGGGCCCACTCCACGGACAGCTTGATAGCGCACAGGTTGAGGCTGCGCGCAAGCGAGAAGTCCTCGGGGAACCGGTGGTAGTGATCGGTCGCACGACCGGAGACTTCGTTGCGGGCGACGCCTCCAGCCTGCTCGAACTCCCACCAGTCGGAGTTCGTGTTGCCACCCTCGACCTGATGCGCCGAGAGCCCGGCTCCCCACGTGAATCCCTTCGGGAAGCGCAGGCCGGCCCGGCCTGCGCCGAGGTCTTCGGTCGAGGCCCGTGCGGGTCCTCCGGTCATCGACGACCCCTCCCCTCGATGGCCCGGCCCGAATGCGTCTCGACCTATCCTACGCGAGGTGTCGGTGCGACGACGTCGACGCGGGTGTAGAGCACGCGGAAGCCGAGACGTTCCATGTTGCGCTGGGAGCTGCCGCCGGGCCTCGCCTCGGTGAAAGCCACCTCGCAGCCAGCCTCCAGTGCGAGTCCCACGCGGTGACGCTGCAGCGCCTGCTGCACCCCGCGACGGCGGTACTCGGGCAGCGTCGAATCGGCGAGCAACCAAGCGTCTCCGCCCCGGATCCGAAGCGCCGAAGAACCGGCGAGCTGACCGTCGGCAAGAGCGAGCAGCAGAACCATGTCCGTCCGCGTCGCCATCAGCTGCGCGAGGTGCAGGTGCGCGAGGGTCGGGTCGAGCGGGGCGACGAACCCCTCGATGTTCGCGCGGGCCCACAGCGCGCGCTCCTCCTCGCTTCGAGCCTCGCGGATCACGATCCCCGAGCTGTCGGCGCTCTGTGCCCGCGCCTCACCGACGAGCCGAGCGGCCACGCCATCGGAGAGCTCGAGGCCGAGCACGTTCTCGAATCCGGTGGGTGAGAACCCCCGTTCCGCGACCGCGTCGACGAGCGAGGGGTGAGCGAGCGGCGCGAGCATCAGGGACGCCTCGGTGCCACGCACGGTGAAGAACTCCTCGAGATCGACGATGTCCGCCGACGAGACCGGCCCGGCGAACCCGAGTCCCGTCGCCTGGTTCATCGGCGAGCCCGCGGCGAGGAAGAGCGCTATGCCGCCCGAGACCTCGAGCAGGCAGGGATCGTCCTCGGGAAACATCCGCACGCCCTGCTCCCCGAAGGCGATGAAGTCCTCGACGACCGCGGCTTCGATCCTTGCGGCGAGATCGCTGTCGGCGTGCAGGGTCACTCGGCGAGTTCCTCGAGGCGCTCCTCGGCGAGACGGGCCGCAGCGGAGATCTCGAGCGTCTGGAGCGCCCACGCTAGGTTCTCGCCGAGCCGGCGCATGGTGCGCTGACCCTCGTCGTCGCCGGCGACCTCGCCCTTCTCGCGGCCGATCCCGATGTTCCAGTAGCTCGATCCGACGACGAGCATCTCGCCGATCAGGAAGAAGTGGTTGATGGTGTCGAAGGCGTGCATCGCGCCGGCCCGCCGCACCGCAACGACCGCCGCACCGGGCTTGCGCGCGAGCGTGTTGCCGTTGGCCCGCGTGACGTAGCCGACGCGGTCGATGACCGCTTTGAGCTCGCTGGTGACGTCTCCGAAATACACCGGTGACGCCAGGATGACTCCGTCGGCATCGGAGAGGGCATCGATGACCTCGTTGACGAAGTCGACGCGGCCGTGACACTGGCCGTCCTTCTCCTTGATGCACCGGCCGCACGCGATGCAACCTCGGATGTCCTTGCCCGCAACCTCGATCAGCTCGCAGTCGATGCCCGCCTCGCGCAGAGGTCCGAACACCGTCTCCACGAGCTGTGCCGTGTTGCCGCCCTTGCGTGCGGAACCGCTGACAGCGACGACCTTCATAGATGAGTCCCTCCTCGCGAGCCTGCGACCACCGAAGTGTCGCATACCTCAAAGCGAGGAGCGGACGGCAAGAACCGCCTTACGCGGGGACGGGCTCGGTGTGACGGATGGCGGCCGACCAGAACACCCAGTCTCCGTAGATGAGACCCACGGCAATGGCGAGATACAGGATGCCGAGGAGGGTGTGCGGCAACGGCGACAGGCGCAACAGGATGCCACCGGTCATCATCACTGCCACGAGCAGCCATGTCTTCCACGAGAAGAAGCCGAAGAAGCACGAACGACCGCGGGCGCGGATCCGTGAAGCGCTCTTGTTGGCCGCGCGGTACATGACCGCTCGGCCCTTGATGAGGCCGAGGACCACCGCGATCGAAACAGCGATGGCGACGATCCACCACGCCGCGTGCTCGTCGCTCAGCGCGATCACCGCGCGTCGAGTGAGGAACGCAGCGCCGATGAGCCACATTACTGCGGCCGCGTACAGCTGCGTCCGTACGCTCGCCTTGGGCTCGAAACGACGCGCCCACGAGACCGGCTGCTCGGCCGCGGATCCAGCTGCGGGGGTCTCGGGTGCGCTCATGAGGTCGGTTTCCAGCAAGGCTCGCGCCGTTGTCGTGACGGGCAGCGGTCAGTCACGGAGCGGCTCTTCGGTCTCGTACACCAGGCCTACCGCCGGACCGACGTGCAACCCGATACAAGGACCCACCTCGATGACCTCGACGGCGCGGCTCGCGATGGGCTCGATCTTCTCGGCGGCGAAGCGCTCGGCGGTCTCGCGGTCGGCGATGCTGTGACAGTACACACTGCGCAAGCCTTTGGCCTGCACGTCGGAGGCGAACGTCTCGGCGATCGTGGAGAGCGCCTTGGCAGCCGTCCGCACTCGTGCGAAGACCTGAGTCTCCCCGTTCTCTACCGTGAGGATCGGGCGCACCTGGAGCAGCTGACCGACGAGCGCGGACGCCCCTCCTATCCGGCCGCCACGTCGGAGGTACTCAAGGCTCGCGGGCGTGAACAGATACCGGGTGCGGCGCATTGCCTCCCGAGCCGCGTTCTCGCAGGCGTCGAGCGATCCGCCTTCTTGCGCCGCCCGGGCCGCCGCAAGCACCGCCACCCCCATCTGCATGCAGTTGGACCGGCTGTCCAGGACTTCGATGCGAGCCGAGCGCCCCTCCTCGGCGACAAGCCCCGCCGCGACGCGGGCGGCCTGAACGGTCCCGCTCATCGCCTCCGAGATGAAGACACCGAGCACATCGTCGCCCGCTTCGGAGTCCTGCCTGAACGCC
Organism: uncultured Eubacteriales bacterium; assembly: GCA_964354945.1. Classification (GTDB taxonomy): domain Bacteria; phylum Actinomycetota; class Coriobacteriia; order Anaerosomatales; family CAVXGS01; genus CAVXGS01. Next base: position 1,830 of record CAYHCN010000043.1, on the reverse strand, counting down.
TCGGCGAGGTCTTCGATGGAGGCCTGGGCGGTCGACGGAAGGTGGTCGATCTCGGCGAGCCGACGATAGAACGCGTCGAGATCGACGTCGGCCTCGGGGACCGAAGCGCTGCCGTCGTTCACGAAGAGCTGCACCACGCCGATCCCGAACTCCGCCAGGAGCGTCTCGGGGAGGTACGCCGTCGAATCCGTGATCACGTGCACGCTCATCGGTTCCCCCTCACCCGAGCACCGTCACTGCTATACAATCTGACTCGCGTCTTATGCACACACGCAATGCCTGTCGCTCGCCGACCCCTGTACCGCCCCAACGCAGGCGGTTTCGAGAGGAGCACACCGTGCCCAACACCGACAAACCTCGTCGCGTCGTCATCATGGGAGCTGCGGGACGTGACTTCCACAACTTCCTTGTCGCGATGAAGGACGATCCCGCGGTCGAGCTCGTCGCGTTCACCGCAACCCAGATCCCCGGCATCGACAACCGGGTCTTCCCCGCAGCCCTCTCCGGCCCGCGCTACCCCACCGGCGTTCCCATTGTGCCCGAGTCCCGCCTGGCCGAGCTGATCGCCGAGGAGAACATCGACGAAGTCGTCTTCGCGTACAGCGATATCAGCAACGTCGACCTCATGCACAAGGCGGCCAGGGTGCTCGCCGCAGGCGCCGACTTCCGGCTCATGGGTCCCGACGCGACCTCTGTACAGTCCACCAAGCCCGTGATCAGCATCTGCGCGGTGCGGACGGGGGTCGGCAAGTCCGGCATCTCCCGGCGCGTGTTCCAGCGGCTCGCCGAGCACGACCTGTCCTCGGTCGACATACGCCATCCAATGCCCTACCGCGACCTCACGTCCATGAAGGTCGAGCGCTACGGCACCCTCCAGGACCTCGACGATCATGGAATCACGATCGAGGAACGCGAGGAGTACGAGCACATGGTCGAAGCCGGCGCGATCGTCATGGCCGGCGTCGACTACGAGGCGATCGTCCGCGAAGCCGAGAAGGAAGCCGACGTCGTGGTGTGGGACGGGGGCAACAACGACCTGCCGTTCTACCGCTCCGACCTCGAGATCGTCGCGGTCGACCCCCATCGCCTCGGCGATGAGCGGAACTACTACCCCGGCGAGACGAACTTCCTGCGAGCCGACGTCGTCATCATCGCGAAGGTCAATACCGCCAAGCCGGAGAACGTGGAGCAGCTCGTCGAGCTCGTGGAGGAGTACAACCCCACGGCGCGGGTCGTGAAGACCGCCTCGACCATCGACGTTCCCGATCCCGATCTGCTGCGGGGCAAGCGCGTGCTCGCGATCGAGGACGGGCCGACCGTCACCCACGGTGGGATGGCCTACGGCGCTGCCGCACTCGCCGCCGAAGCCAACGGCGCCGAGCTTGTCGACCCGGCGCCCTTCGCCGTTGGATCGCTGCGAGACACGTTCGCCAAATACCCGCACCTGAGCAAGGTGCTACCTGCAGTCGGTTACTCGGCGGAGCAGCTCGCCGACCTCGAGGCGACGATTGCAGCCACACCGTGCGACCTGGTTCTCGTGGGCACGCCGATCGACCTTAGCCGCCTCATCGAAATCGGCCAACCCAGCATGCGCGCGACCTACCGGATCGACGATGCCGGTACCCCGACGCTCGACGATGTCGTCGACGGGTTCCTCCGCGAGCGCGGGCTCATCTAGGGACGAGACGCGACCCTATCACCGGCGACCTGCGAGGCCGGGTGACCACTCCCCGGCCTCGTTGCTGTCCGCCGGTGTGACCGCGGTCACAGTGAAAGCGACCCAGAACCTCGTGCTCACCGCCACGAGCCTGGGACTCGCCGGCGTCACCG
>CAYHCN010000042.1:0-9877 GCA_964354945.1 uncultured Eubacteriales bacterium | reverse complement strand
CTCACATACGGCGCCTGTGCCTTGTCGCGCTAGCGCTCCTCGGACTCGCCGCCGCGGCCGCGATCCACCCCAGTCGAGCTCTGGCAGAGCCGCAGCGCTCTGCGGTCGTCACGTTCTCGGTCGAGGCAAGCGCGACCTCGGTACCGTCGGGCGCGCCGTTCGGATACACCGTGGCCGTCAAGATGCGCCGAGCGACACCGTCACTTCGCGTTCGCCTTCGCATTTACACATCGGGCGGCTGGGTCCTGTATCAGCAGACAGAATATGTGACGACGACAGGGCCGGGGACCGTGCGTGTCTCCCTGTCCCGCCCCGCGAGCGAACCGCCGATCGAGCCGGGCACCTACCGCACCGAGATCTCGGTCAAGAGCACCGACATGACCGATCCGCTCGCCGAGAACCTCCCTTTGCGGGTCTATGCCGCGAAGCGGACGCCGGTCCCGGTTGTCATCAGCGTGCGGGTCAGCGGGCCGCCCATGACCGACCCGCAGGGCCGCTTCGTCGTCGATCCCGAGCAGAGCGCGGCGCTCGATGCCGCGGTGTCGGCGGCCGACCTCGTTCTCGGCGACGTCAGGGTCCGGCTCTCCCTGGCGCTGTCGCCGGTGCTGCTGAGCGAGTGGCAGAGGGCTGCGGGAGGCTACCAGCTCGTGGGCGAGACCGGCGTCACGTCCGTCGCGACCGGCTCCCCCACTCCGGCCCGCTACGCCGCAGGGCTTGCGCGACTCAGGGCGGCGGCTGCGACAGAACGCCTCGAGCTGCTGTCTCTGGGATACGCCGACCCGAACCTCTCGTGGCTTGCGCGCGAGGGCCTGCTCGCTGACGTCGCGCCGCAGTACGCCCTCGGTACCCGCGAGACGTCGGCGTCGCTCGCGGCCACGCCCGCGGCAGGCACTTCGGTCGCCGGAAGCTGCGTGTCGCAGAAGGTCGCGGAGCACCTGGTAGCCGCAGGCATCCGATGGGCAGTGCTCGACCAGGGTTGTGTTGCGCTCGGTACGCGGACGCCGCCCACGGCCGTCTATCGCACGAAGTTCTGGTCGCTGCGTGCGGTCGTTGCCGACTCGGTAGCGTCCAAGGCGCTGCGCTCGGGAGAGAGCTCCCCCGCCGTTGAGCGAGCATTCGCGCGCTTCCTTCGCGACGACAAGAGCACGATCCCTCACGACACGCCGTTCGTCGTATCTGTCAACGCGGGTCCCGGGATGACGGACATGAAGGCCGTCGCGGACTTGGTGGACGAGATCGCGACCGCACCCTGGGCGAAGCTCGCCACGACCCGCCAGGCGCTCGACCGCACCAACCCGCGCAGGGCGTCGCTCAAAGACGTCGCGACGCCGGATCGCGCGCCAGCAGGGTACTGGGACGAAGTCAGAAAGGCGCGCGAAGCGGCCCGGGCGCTCGCTGCCGCGCTTGGGCCGACCTCGCCAGACGCGCAGAAGGCCAACCTCGACGGACTGACCTCCGAGAGCTCGGGCTTCGCCGGCGCCGACCGCAGCTGGGCGTTCGCGGATCGCGGCCGGGCCTACTCGGCAGCGGCATCCCGCAGGGCGAAGGTCATCCTCGGCAGGGTGCGCCTGAGCGCTCCCGATGTCACGTTGGCGGGAAGCGCCGGCGAGGTGCCCGTGACCATCACGAACCCCACTCGACGCGTGCTGCGCGTGGTGTTCATCGCGCTGGACTCAGAGAGGGTCGTGCGTGCAGGGGGCCGGCGAGAGCTGTTGCTGCGTCCGGGAGACACCTACCTGACCCTGAAGGTGGACCTACGCTCCTCCATATCGAGCACGCTCAACCTCGCGGTGAGGGCTGCCGGCACGAACATCGACACCGACACGGTCGTCATCCGGGCCTCGTACCTCGACCGGCTCGCGATCATCGCCGGCGTGCTGCTGCTCCTCTTCGGACTGCTTGTCTTCATCGTGATGCGGGTCAGAGCCGCCGAGAGAGGCGGGCGGGCCTCCACAGAAAGCCCATTGCGCATAGCCGAGCCGGATGCTGCCGAGCGCGACGATGGGCGGTACACTGAACAAGGCTCGGGCGAGCACGAACCGGAAGTAAGTGATGCACCATGAAGACGCTGCTCAAGATAGTGCTCGTCGTTGTAATCGCCGTCATAATCATCAATGAGGTCGGGCGCTACGCGCAGGCCGGTGAGAAACTGAACGACGCGACGAACCAGCTGAGCGAGTGGGCGCAGACCAATGCGCGCCCGCTTGGCCAGACGCAGGCAGGAGTACGGCTCGCTGCCATGGCCCAGCAAGAGGGTGTCGTCGTCACGGCGTACGGGCAGGACGACACGACCTTCACGCTCTACACTCAGGCGCCGGTCAAGGGTTCTTGGATCATCGGGCCCTTCATCGCCTGGCGGGCGAAGAAGGCGCTGTCCACACCGTACACTCTGGACAAGCAGATCTCCCGTCCGCTGAACTGACGCTCAACCGAACTCCTCGAGCGGAGCCGAATGAAGGTCTATGTCCTGGATACGAACGTCCTGCTCGCCGACCCCGGCGTGCTGCTATCGTTCCCCGGCGCCGAGGTCGTCATACCTGAGACGGTTCTCGCCGAACTCGACAAACTGAAGACTTCCCGAGTCGACCCGGACCTGAGGTTCCGCGGTCGCGAGGTCAGCCGCGTGTTGTTCGACCTCTCCGAGCAGGGCTCGCTCACTGAAGGCGTGGCCTTGCCCGACGGGGGCACCTTGCGGGTCTCCACCGAAGAGAACGGCATGCCGGAGGGGCTCTCGGCGAGAAACGCCGACGACCGCATCCTCGCGGTCGCCTACAACACCAGCAAGAACGCGGGTCCCGAGGATGAGGTGCGGCTCATCACCAACGACCTCAACATGCTCCTGAAGGCGCAAACGCTCGCCGTGCCGGTGGCCCGACACGGCGAGGGACTCGAAGCGTCGTTCACCCGTCGCTACATTGTCCGACCGTTCCAGCGCTACCGCGTCCCGCTGGCGATCCTCGCGGTCGCGCTCGCGGTGTTCGCGGCGATCGTGTTCCTCGTCCTGTGGGGCGAGCAGCGCAACGTCACGCAGACGCTCCCTCCGGAGTTCAAGAACCTGCTCTCCACGCAGCAGCAAGCCGCGCTGGACTACCTCACGCGCCTCGAGAACAACCCCAACGACACGGCGTCGCTGATCGGGATGGCGAACTTCTACTACGACCAGAACCGCCGTTCTCAGGCCGCCGGGGACGCGGGCAGCGCGTCCACGTTCGCCATCCAGGGCTTGCGCTACTACGCCAAGTACCTCGCTCTGAACCCGAGCGACCTCAACGCGCGGGCGGACTACGCCGCCTTGCTGTTCTACAACGGGCAATCCGACGAAGCGATCCGGGAGGCCCAGCAGGTTCTCGCGACGGACCCCAACAACATCAGCGCTCTGTACAACTTGGGCATCTTCTACTGGCAGAGCAACCGGCAGGACCTGCAACAGGCCGCGGCGCAGTTCAGGAAGGTAATTGGACTCGTCAAGGACGATGCCGAGCAGCAGGGAGTCTATCGCCAGGCGGGCCTGAACCTCGAGGCCATCCGCAAGGCGGCTGCGACGAAGGGCATTAGCATCGAAGGAACAGGGACGCTCCCCTCGGGAGGAACGCAATGAAAGACGAGCACATAGACGTAGCGATCATCGGAGGTGGGCCGGCGGGGCTCACCGCCGCTCTCTACGCGTCGCGGGCACGCGCCAACACCGTGGTGTTCGAACGCGGCATCCCGGGCGGTCAGATCATCACGACCGACCACGTCGAGAACTACCCCGGCTTCCCCGGCGGGCTCGCCGGAGCGGAGCTCGGCGAACTCATGACGAAGCAGGCCGAGGAATTCGGCGCGGTCCTTCGCACCTTCGCCTCGGTGGAGAGCATCCGGGCCCAAGGGCTGGACTTCGTGATCACCGCCGACGGCGAGGAGTATCCGGCGCATAGCGTCATCCTCGCGACTGGCGCGGTGCCCCGGAAGCTGGGCATCCCTGGCGAGGCCGAGTACACCGGCCGGGGGGTGTCGTGGTGCGCGACCTGTGACGGCGCACTCTATCGAGACAAGGTCGTTTCGGTCATCGGAGGCGGCGACGCTGCAGTCGAAGAGGCGATGTTCCTCACCAAGTTCGCCAAAGAGGTCCACCTCATTCATCGGCGCGACGAGCTGCGCGCGACCAAGTGCATACAGGAGCGGTGTTTCGCCAACCCGAAGATCACCCTGCACTGGAACCGCGTCCCCATCGAAGTCCTGGGCGAGGGCACCAAGGTCAGCGGTTTGAGGCTGGAGTCGACAGCCGGGGAACCCGAAGAGGTCCTCGACCTCGACGGCGTGTTCATCTTCGTCGGAGTTCACCCGCTTTCCGAGCTCGTCGCAAACCTCTGTGACCTGGACGAGGGCGGCTACGTGAAGACCGACCACGACGGGCGCACCTCGTGCCCGGGGCTGTACGCGGCGGGCGACGTCACGGACAGCGAGCTCAAGCAGGTCATCACCGCCGCGGCGAAAGGCGCCTCGGCAGCGTTCGAGGCCGTCCGCTACATTGGGGAGAAGGTCTGCACCATCTAGGTGAGCCGATACGCGCGCGATACGGTGCTGCGCTTCGTTCGACCGGCGCGGAAGGAGATTCGAGCATGGCCGACCTGATGCATGTCACCGACGCGGGGTTCGAGACCGAGGTCATCGGTGCGTCGAAGCCCGTCCTGCTCGACTTCTGGGCGCCGTGGTGCGGCCCGTGCCGCATGATGGAGCCGCTGCTCAAGGAGCTCGCGGACGAGTATGGCGAGGCCATCACCATCGCCAAGCTCAATGTGGACGAGAATCCCGCCACCGCGACGAAGTACGACATCCTGTCGATCCCGACCCTGCTGGTTTTCGACAAGGGGCAGGTCGCAAAGAAGCTCGTCGGGGCGATGCCCAAGAAGGCGCTCCTCGACCAGCTGTCTCAGTGGATCGGCTAGCCCAAACCCCGCACCCTACCGCTCGAGTTCGCCCGTACCGGATGAAGGAGCCACGCTGAGATGTGCCAGAAAGGCGTCAACACCGACCAGATGAAGCTCATGATCGCTCAGGCCGGCGACCAGATCGGCATGGCCCAGCAGTGGCTCGAGCAGATCCACCACCTCGCCGACAGTGGCGACCTTTCAGACGCGAGCGCCGAGGTGGCCCAGGCCACGGTGCTCCTCGGCGAGGCTCGCGCGAAGCTCGAGGATGCGGTGGAGACGCTCTCGGGCAACGAGCCGGGCCCCGACATCAAGGTCGAGCTGGTCTAGGCTCGCTCGCGGCTGCGCGCCGCCCGTGAACCCGTGCGTGAATCGACGTACTCGAGCGACCCGCGGAGGCGGCCCCCCTACGCGCCGCCGCCTCCGCTCGAAGTCGGGGGAGTCCGTCTGCGCCGAGCCAAGATGAAGCCCAGCCCTCCGGCGAACACCAGCACGATCACGGCGCCGACGACACCGGCCGTACTGGTGCCGGGGTCGATGGCAGGCCAAGCCGCGCCGCCCCCCGCCTCCCCTGCTGGAGCGGCCTTCTTGAATCCGTAGTCGGGCAGGAAGGCGGTCCTCTCTTGGAGACTCGCCGCCGCATCGTGCAGGGCCGCAGACGTGCTACTCGCGAACTCCTCGCTGCCGGTCACCTTGGCGATGGACCATTCGAGCCCGTCCGGACTAGCCGACGCGAACCATGCGAGGCCCACCGCGGCAACGAGCGCGAAGCCCGCGAGCCCGATGAGCACGGGCCGGAGGTTGAGCCCCTGCACCGGCTTGCCCTGGGCATTCCGCCTGAGGAGTTCCGGCTGAGCCTGCCGCACGAACAGCACGACCGCCGCGGTGACGAGCCCCTCGACCAGCCCTATCGCGAAGTGGATCGGCAACATCATTGCGACGAACGTGCCGAACGGCAGCGATGAGATCCCGGACAACGTCGTCTGGAGCACGACCGCGAACGCCCCCAGTAAGAGTCCGACTTCAGCACCGACGATGCTGCCGCCGACGACGCGCCCTGTCGTCCATCGGTCGGCAACGATCCTCTTGAACAGCGGGTAGGCGACGAACGCGGGGAAGAACCCCAGGTTGAAGATGTTGCAGCCGAGGGCGAGCAGGCCTCCATCGGCAAAGAAGAGCGCCTGTACCGTGAGTACCGAAGCGATGACCAGGAACGCGGCCTCTGGTCCCAACAAGATCGCAAGGATCAGACCACCTCCCAGGTGCCCACTCGAGCCCGTCCCGGGAATGCTGAAGTTCAGCATTTGGCCAGCGAAAACGAACGCCCCGAGCACGCCCATGAGGGGAATCTTGCCGGCATCTCGCTCCTCGCGGACCTTCTTCGCGCAGTAAACGGCGGTTGCGCCGGTCGCGACCCACATGGTCGCACCAACCGCCGGTGAGATCAGTGCATCAGCCATGTGCATGGTGCATCCTCACCCTTGTCGCCGAATCATATGCCTTCAGTGTTACCCAACGACAACTCGTGCTACTCTATGTCAGCGAAAGTAGCCCCCCGGGACATGCCAGTCAAGAGCAAGACGCCAGTTCGCACGGGGTATCGGCCGAAGGGCCAAGTCGTGTCACGACCGTTCATTCCAAGTAGCACTCCGTGAGATTGAGGAGCCCTTCATGGCAGAGGTCGTACGTTTCGGCGTTTCAACCGACGAGCGCTTGCTCGAGCGCTTCGACGCAATGATCGCCGAGAAGGGCTACGTGAACCGCTCCGAGGCCGTCCGCGACCTCATCCGCGGCGCCCTCGTCGAAGAACAGTGGGCGAAAGGCGACACCGAGGCGGTCGGTACCGTGACACTGGTCTACGATCACCACTCCACGGACCTCTCAGACAAGCTGACGGAGCACCAGCACTCCCACCACGAGGAGATCGTGTCCACGCTTCACATCCACCTGGACTCTCATCATTGTCTCGAGGTCGTGGTGCTGCGGGGAATCGCCAGCGAGATCAAGAAGATCGCCGATGGGCTCATTGGCACGAAGGGCGTGAAGCACGGCAGGTTCGTCGCAAGCACCACCGGCAGCGATCTCGCCTAGGGGCATCGATGGCGGGTATCGAATCAGGTCTGTATCAACTCGGCCGTCTCGATCAGCTTGCGGCCCAAGATTCCTCGGTCCACCGGGTCGACCCTCGGGCCAAGGTCGTCACGACGCTGGTGTTCATCGTCTGTGTGGTCTCCTATGGCAAGTACGAGGTCCTTGCGCTCCTCCCCTTCACAATCTTCCCCATCGTCCTGGCGAGCGAGGGTCATGTGCCGTTCGATTGGCTGGGCCGACGGCTTCTCGCTGCTGCGCCGTTCGCCGTGTTCATCGGGCTGTTCAACCCCCTGATCGACCGCACCCTGATCGGCGCGATCGGAGGGGTTGAGATTGCTGCGGGCTGGTTCTCCTTCTTCTCCATCATCCTGCGATTCCTGCTCACTACCGCGGGAGCGCTCGTGCTCATCGCTACGACCGGCATGAACAGCGTGTGCATGGCCATTGAGCGGCTCGGCGCGCCCGACGTGTTCGCCGTGCAACTCCTCTTCCTCTACCGCTACATCTTCGTGCTCGCCGATGAGGCGCTGACAATGAGCAGGGCGAGGTCCTTGCGCTCGTTCAACGGCCGGGGGATGGGCATTCGTGTCTACGGCCAGATCCTCGGCCATCTCCTGCTCAGGACCTACGCCCGTGCTGACCGCATCTACACGGCGATGCTGTGCCGGGGCTTCGACGGACGCATCCGAGTTGCGCGGGGGCTCGACTTCACCTCCCGCGACGCCGTCTTCATGCTCGGGTGGTCTACGGTATTTGTGCTCTTCCGAATGTACAACGTCCCGCTGCTGGTGGGACGGTTCGTGACGGGACTGGTCTCATGACTCACCACAGCATCGACGTAGTCGACCTAGGCTTCGCATACCCCGACGGGACTGTCGCCCTCGACGGTGTTTCGTTCGAGATCACCCACGGTGAGTCGGTCGCCATCGTCGGCGCGAACGGAGCAGGGAAGTCGACCTTGCTGATGCACCTCAACGGAGTGCTGTCGCCCACGCGTGGAAGCGTCCGCATCGGCGACGTGCCGGTGAGCAAGGACACGCTCCAAGACATTCGCAAGGCCGTGGGAATGGTTTTTCAGAACCCGGACGACCAGCTCTTCATGCCGACGGTCCGCGAAGACGTCGCCTTCGGCCCGATGAACCTCGGATTGCCTGCCGAGGACGTCGATGCGCGCGTCGACGAAGCACTCGCTCGGGTCGATGCGATCCATCTCAAAACAAGGCCCCCGTACCGACTGTCCGGGGGTGAGAAGCGCGCTGTGGCCATCGCCACTGTGCTGGCGATGTGCCCGAACATCCTCGTCATGGACGAACCTTCGTCGAACCTCGACCCGCGTGCACGGCGCAGACTGATCGAGCTTCTCGAGACGTTCGAACACACCAAGATACTCGCCACGCACGATCTCGACATGACGCTCGACTTGTGCAAGAGGATCATTGTGATCGCCGAGGGTCGAGTAGCGGCTGACGGCCCGACCGAACAGGTCTTCGCCGATGACACGCTCCTTGACAAGTGCGGTCTCGAGCGTCCGCTCACGATGCAGGGGTGCCCGGTATGCGGGGCAACGACATCTGTCTCCCCCCGTCCCATTCGGTAGGATCGCGCCCAATGTCGGCACGCTAGAGAGCGCCGAGGCGGTCCTCGCGTACGAGGCGCAAGGCGCGCCCCTGGCTGGGTGCGGCATCCAGACTACCTTGGGCTCCCGTTGCGCCACGGAACGTCCTGGCGAACCGATACGGTGATCCGCTCACGTAGGAAGTCGAGGGAGTCCAACCTGATGCTGTCTGGTCGCAGGCCGAGTCCGGTCGACGTCTGACGTCGTCTCAGGAATGCTCGTGCTCCTGATCAGCATCCATCCTGCTGTCGCGCCACCTTGCGTCGTGACTTCTCAACCGAGTGGCGCCTACCCAAGTCACGGAGGTTCGGCGAGGCAGCGCATCGAGCAGAACGTCTGCGGCCCAGTGGGACGGCGTCCAGATCCGCCGCTGGTAGAATCCACCCCATGGGCCAATCGAATCCGTCCTCGCACCACGCACGGCATCCGAGCCGGACGACGCTTCACCGCGCCGGCGAGGTCCCCGCCTACTTCGAGTGCCCGGCGTGCGGCTTCCTCACCGCCGAGCCGAGGTTCGGCGACGGCGACCTGAAGTGCCCGACGTGCGGCGCCGCCCCTGAGGGTCGCCGGCTGTTCCCCGCGGAGCGCGTCCGTCGGCTCGATGCTCGCGTCAGACGCTACCACGACGAGGGCGAGGACGAGATCGTCGTCATCCTCGGCGAGACGTTCCTCGAGACGCTCCTCGAAGACGTCCTTACACGGATTCTCGCGGCGCATGGGGCGGACGTCCCGGTGCAACACGTCGTGCTCGATGCCACGCGCTCAGTAGGACAGCGACTGTCTCGGCTGTTCCCCGCACTCACCGGGGAGCAGTTCGAGGACGCTGCTGCGGAAGCGGGCTGCCGCGACTTCCCCTACCGTTGGCGCAAGCTTCGCGAGGTGCGCAACTCGTTCATTCACGATGCGCCGTTCACGTCGACGCCGACGGAACTCCAGCGCCGTCATGCCGACGAGGCGATGGTTCTGCTGGACGAGGCGTACCACCTGTTCGTGCTCATCAACAACCGGTTCGTCGCCGAGGAACGGGCGCACCGAATCAACCGGCAATGAGGCCTCTCTCGCAATGAAGGCGTCCTACCTGCACATCACCGGGATCGTCCAGGGCGTGGGCTTCCGCCCGTTCATCTACAATCTCGCCCTCGGACTCGGCCTCGAGGGCTGGGTCCTGAACGCATCGGACGGAGTGTACGTGCTCGTCCAGGGCCCCGCCGAGACCGTCGACGCATTCCACGGGCTCGTGCGCGAGCGGAAGCCGACGATG
>CAYHCN010000041.1:0-9972 GCA_964354945.1 uncultured Eubacteriales bacterium | reverse complement strand
GACTGGGGGTCAAGGGGTCGCAGGTTCAAATCCTGTCAGCCCGACCAGCGAGATGACGAGTGGCCGCCTTCGTGGCGGCCACTCTTCGTTCTCGGCTCGCGTCGCGCCGTCATGGACGCTCTTTCGTCAGTGCGAGCGGGTAGACTGGAAGCGCGAACCAACCAGGCAAGGAGCCGCCGGACGGGGTGGAGGGGTCTCGTGGCGTCGATCAAGGTGTGGTGGCTCGAGGGCGGGCAGCTTAAGTCGGGGGATGCGACGTCCCTCGAGCACGCCTGCACGACCGGCCCGTGGTGTTGGATCGATGTCACCGACCCCGACGAGAAGGCCCTCCGACTCGTCGGTGACAGATTCGGTCTCCACCCGCTCGAGGTCGAGGATGTCCTCCACAAGCAGCATCGCCCCAAGCTGGATCTCTTCCCGGACCGCCTGCACATGGTATGGATCGCGCCCCGGCAGCTGGAGGGTGGCCGCTTCGACTTCGCCGAGCTCGACGTGGTCATTGGCAAAGGCCATCTGATCACCGCGCACCTCGGGACGATGCCCGCGATCGACCTGGAAACGTCGGACGGCATCGAGAGCTTCAGCCGAGGCCCGGATTGGGTGCTGCACGGGATCATCGATCGCCTCGTCGATGATGTCCTACCCGTGGTCGACCATCTCGGGGAGCAGCTCGACGACATCGAGGAGGTCGTGATCGTCGACCCGCAACCGGAGAGCCTGCGGCAGCTGCACGACCTCAGGCGTGGCCTGGTAGAGGTCCACCGCGTCGTCGCCCCCGAACGTGACGTCTTGCGCGCGCTTGCCCGCGAGCGCAGCGTGATCAGCGAAGACGCTTACAGGTACTTCTTGGACGTTGGCGACCACCTCGCCCGCGTCGACGACGCTATCGAGACGTACCGCGACGTTGCCGCGTCGGTGATGGACATCTACCTCTCGGCGCAGAGCAACCGCATGAACCAGATCATGAAGCAGCTCACCGTGGTCGCCACGATCTTCATGCCTCTCACGCTGATTTCGGGCATCTACGGCATGAACGTGTCCGTGGTATCGGGCGGAGCGCGCGTCGGCATGTGGCCACCACCGCTCGAATGGTGGTCGTTCTGGCTCGTCATAAGCCTGATGCTCGCCATCGGGCTTGCTATGGTGTGGTACTTCCGTCGGAAGGAATGGTGGTAGTGGACGAGACGCAGGCCGGGACCGAGGTTCCGGAGACGCCCCGCCCAGAAGCCTCGGCAGATCCAAGTGCCGACATCTACACCGCAGCCAACGTCATCACGGTGCTGCGGCTGATTCTCGTGCCCATCTCGTTCGCCGTGCTCGTGACGGGCAAGAACGACGTCGCGTCCTTCATCCTGTTCGCCCTGGCGGCCTCGACCGATTGGCTCGACGGACAGATCGCTCGGCGCACGGGCACAGTCACCGTCATCGGCAAGGCTATCGACCCACTCGTCGACCGCCTGCTCATCGCCGCTGGCGTGCTCGGCCTGTACCTCATCGGCCGACTACCGCTGTGGATCGTCCTGCTGCTCATCACTCGGGACGTCTTGCTGCTCTACGGGCTGTGGCGCCTCGACAAGGCGGGTCGACAGCTGTCCGTCACCTTCATCGGCAAGGCCACGACTGCCGTACTGCTGACCGGTTTTTCGCTGCTGATTCTCAACTGGCCGCAGGTGCCCGGACTTGGGATCGTCGACTCTCCGGCGCTCCCGGGCTGGGGGAGCGAGCCCGTGGCGCTCGGCATGTGGTTCATCTACGTCGGCATCGTCCTGTCGATGATCTCCGCGGTGCAGTACGCGTTCATGTTCGCGCGCGTGCGGCGCCAGACCGAAGCGGCGGCGTAACGGGTACGTGACCGTTCCGCGGGAAGGTTGGCACGCCGCTATCATGTGCCGCGCGTAGAAACCCCAACTGAAGGCAGCCCATTGTCCGAGCCCGACTACAGGCCCTCAACCCGCTCGTCGCCCCGTTCGAACGCGAGAGGCTCATCTCGCGGGCGGTCGAAGCGGGGATCTGGGGGACCCGGCGTCCCCAGCCGGGGCCTTCTCATCGCGGTGGTCGCAGTCGCCGCCGTGGTCCTGTTGGGGGGAATCGCTGAGGCCGCGGCGAGCGCGGGGCGCGTCCACTCCGGGGTGGCGGTCGCCGGTGTCAAGGTCGGCGGGCTGTCCGAGGCCGGGGCGCGCCTGCGTATTGAGCGCGAGCTCAACGCGCGGATGAAGGCGTCCCCTGTGGTGTTCACGCTCGGCGAGCAGTCGTGGAAGGCCACCGCAGCCACCGTCGGAGCATCCGTGGACTCCAGCACCCTCGCAGCACAGGCAATGGCGGTCGGCCGCGCTGGTGGGCTGTTCGTCGCGCTTGGAGACCGCCTCCGCGCGTGGGTGAAGCCTATCGACCTGCCCGCTCAGGCGAGAGTCGACGAGACGAGGACAGCCGCGTTCCTGACCAACGTCGGCAGCGAAGTAGCCATCGCACCCAAGGACGCGGTCATCAAGATCAGAGGCGTGAAGATGAATCTCGCCCCGTCGAAACCAGGGCGAGAGATCGACCGCCTACGCGCTGAGTCTCTTCTGACCGCTGGCCTGCTGGCGAAGGAGCGCGCGTACGAGTTGCCCACGCTAGTGGCCCAGCCCGCGATAGACGACGCCGAGGCCAAGGCGGCGATGAGCGTCGCGAAGGCCTTCGTCGCTGCGCCGGCCAAGGTGACCCGTGGCCCCAAGAGCTGGAGCTTCGGCCCCGCCGAGCTCGCATCGTGGACATCGTTCCGCCCCGTCGGCAAGACGGGCGAAGAGCGTCTCCAGGCCTACATCGATCCCGCCGCGCTCGCCGATTCGACCAAGGGAAGCTTCGGCAAGCTGGGCACCGCGCCCCGCAACGCCACCTTCAAGGTGGACAACGGGCGCGTGGCCATCGTGCCGTCAAGAGACGGAGTCGGCCCCGACATCTCGGCGCTCGCGAGCGACCTAACCTCTGCGCTCGCCCAGGCAGACGGGCCTCGCACCGTCGGTCTCAAGATCGGTCGTGCCGCCCCGTCGCTCACCACCGACGAGGCCAAGACGTACGGCATCAAGGAGCGGCTAGCGACGTACACCACGACCTACGGCCCATCGAACAAGCCGAGGGTCAACAATATCCACCTGCTCGCGTCGTCGCTCAACGGCAAGCTGATTCCGCCCGGCGGGCAGTTCTCGTTCAATGGCGCAGTGGGCCAGCGCACAGCCGAGAAGGGCTACCAGGAAGCCAACGCCATCGTGGCCGGCAAGCTCGTGCCCCAGCTCGGCGGCGGGATCTGCCAAGTGTGCACGACGCTGTTCAACACCGTCTTCTTCTCGGGTCTGCCAGTCGACCAGCGGGTTAACCACGCGTTCTACATCAGCCACTACCCCGCCGGACGGGACGCGACGGTGTCGTGGGGCGGTCCCGACTTCAAGTTCACCAACACGACAGGGCACTGGCTGCTCCTGGCCACCTCGTACACCGACTCGTCCGTCACGGTGTCCCTCTATGGGACCGACCCGCGCTACGATGTCTCCTACGTGGACGGGCCTTGGACCAACATCCGCCCGTTCAAGGTCGACCTCGTGAAGGACCCGACGCTGCCGATGGGCTCGAAGTTCGTCGAAGACTCGGGTGTGGATGGTCGTTCGATGGTGGTCACACGAACCGTGAAGAAGGACGGCAAGGTCATTCGGGTGGACCGGTTCGTTTCGAACTACGCGCCCAAGACCGCGACGGTCAAGCTAGGCACGAAGCCCACGTCGAGCAAGCCTGCGACGAGCACCCCGAGACCGTAGGGGGAGTCCATCGGGCCCAGGGGCGGGGGACGTGAGAGGGAAGGGGAGAGGCCGTGTACCAGCCTGAACTCGAGGCGATGCCCCGTCCGCAGCTGGAGGCGCTTCAGACCGAGCGGCTCGGCAAACTGCTGAAGCGGGTCTACGAGTCGGTCCCGTTGTACCGCGAGAAGTTCGAGGATGCCGGGTTCTACCCCGATGCCTTCAGGTCCCTCGACGACTTGGCCAAGGTACCGTTCACCGTCAAGGACGACCTTCGCTCCGCGTACCCCTACGGGATGTTCGCCGTTCCACTGCGCGACATCGTCCGCGTGCACTCCTCGAGCGGCACGACCGGTCAGATCACCGTCGTCGGCTATACGAGCGGCGACATCGACCGGTGGTCCGACCTGATGGCCCGTACGTTCGCATCGGCAGGAGCCACCGAGGACGACATCGTCCAGGTCACCTACGGCTACGGCCTGTTCACCGGCGGTCTCGGCGCGCACTACGGCTCGGAGCGTCTCGGCGCGCTGACGATCCCCGTGTCCGGCGGCAATACCAAGCGCCAGGTCCAGATCTTGAAGGACTTCGGAGTGACGGTCCTCGCGTGCACGCCGTCCTACGCGCTACTCATTGCCGAGACGGCCCAGGACATGGGCGTCGACCTGCGCGATACCGCGCTTCGGATCGGGGTGTTCGGCGCCGAGCCGTGGAGCGAGAACATGCGTCGCCAGGTCGAGGACGCTCTGGGCGTCTCGGCGATCGATATCTACGGGCTCTCGGAAGTGATGGGGCCCGGCGTTGCGGCTGAGTGCGTGCACAAACACGGTCTCCACGTCTTCGAGGACCACTTCCTCATCGAGATCGTGGATGCCGAGACGCTGCAACCGCTGCCCGACGGCGAGTACGGCGAGGTGGTGTTCACGACGCTCACCAAGGAGGGCATCCCCGTCGTCCGCTATCGGACCAGGGACATATCCCGCATCATCCCCGGCCAGTGCGCCTGCGGGAGGACCTTCCGTCGCATGGAGCGGGTGACCGGTCGCAGCGACGATATGCTCATCATCCGCGGGGTGAATGTGTTCCCCAGCCAGATCGAGCAGGTGCTCACCGGGATCCCGGGTGTGGCGCCGCACTACCAGGTCGTGCTCACGAAACAGGGGAGCATGGACCACGTCGAGGTGCACGTCGAGGTCGCGCCCGACATCGCCTACGACGAGGTGCGGGAGCTCGAGCGCATCCAGCGCCGAGTCAAGGCAGAGATCGAGTCGGCGCTGGCGGTCTCGATCGCGGTCAAGCTCGTCGAGCCGAGATCGATCGCGCGCAGCGAGGGCAAGGCGAAGCGGGTCCTCGATCTTCGTGCCGAAGGGGGCAACTAGCATGGTCGAGCAGCTGTCGGTCTTCCTCGAGAACACCTCCGGTCGGCTGGCCGAACTGGCTCGCGCGTTGGGTGACGCCGGCATCAACATGCGTGCCCTGATGGTCGCGGACACCGAGGAGTTCGGGGTCGTGCGGATCATCTGCGACCGCCCTAAGGAGGCGGTGCGCATCCTCGATGACGCCGGTTTCGGGGCGTCACTGACGCCGGTCGTAGCCGTTGAGATACCCGATCGTCCCGGTGGGCTCGCCGACGTGCTCGAGGCGCTCGGGAGCTCGGGGATGAACGTCGAGTACGCCTACGCCTTCGTCGAGCCGTCGGGCGACGCGGCCGTCGACATATTCAAGGTCGATGCCCCCGGCGCCGGTGAGGCGCTGTCGGCGTCAGGCTTTCGCGTGCTTGCAGCCGACGAACTGTACACGCCCGACGCCTCCTGACCGTCCACCTCGCGAAGGCACTGCCGCACGAGGAACTTCAGCGCGGGCACGTCTTCCGGCGCGCCGAGCACGACCGCTGCGATCCCGTCGTCGCGCACGCTCACGAGCAGGCGCACCGACGTGCGCACGCGTGATGCGACCGTCTCGGCGGCGCGCTTCGGCGTGTGGGGGAGCAGCATGGCGAAGCGACCGTCGTCCAGCCGTGCGACGACGTCGGCGTTGCGGACGCCGTCGAGCAGCTCCGCCGCTATCTCGCGAACCAGCGCGTGCTGCCGGGACGGACGCTGAGACTCGGCGCCCGTGATGGTCAGCAGGACCACGGCGGCGGGTTCGCTGTACCGCTCGCACCGCGAGACGGCGACGTCGAGCTGCTTGCCGAAGAACCGCTGGTTGTACAGCGAGCTCCACTCGTCGAAGGCGCCCTCGTTCTCGAGGCGCAGGAACGCGTGACGGACGCGCACGCAGATCTCTCCGCCGAGGATTCCGACGATCCCGTACGCGGCGAGGCGTGCCACGAGTAGGCCGACGGTTGCCCAATCCGGCCCGACCGGGCGCATCAACAGGGGCACGCTGTAGGCGACGTCGATGAGCGACGCGACAGCCGCCGCGATGAACCCTCCCCGCCGGCCCCAGTGGACCGCTCCCACCAGGACGCCGAGCAGGAGGAGCTCGGGCATGATCTCCTGGGTGGCAAGGCCTGCACCCAAAGAGAGCAACAGGGCAGCGCTTACCGCGCCCACGCCCAGCGCGATCACCAGCTCCTCGAACCGCCGGTACGACATGGTCCCTCCTCAGTCCCACCGAGCTCCAAAGCTCGGCAACGCGCCGTCTACGCTGCGAGGAGCGGCACGGCCCTTGTTGTAGACTCGGCGGCGCCGTGACCCATGTGAAGACCCTCGCACCTATCGGACGCGTGATGAAACCAATCCCCCAAGCCAATATCGGCACGTCGAAGCGCATATCTGAGCGCCTGCGGATCGTTGCTGCCGCAGGCCTCGTGGCCGCTCTGGCGTGTCCATCGGCGGTCGCCACGGCCCAGCCTCGGCCCACCGACCAGATTGGCCAGTCGAGCGCCGCCAAACAGCGGATCCCGCTGGTCGCGCTACCCGACGTCAAGATGCATGCCGGCATCCTCGTCGACTCCAACGGCAGGGTGCTGTGGGCACGCAGTGCGAATGCGAAACGGTCGATGGCTTCGATCACCAAGATCATGACCGCCGTGGTCGCCCTCGAGGACAACAAAGGCAAACTCGACCGCAAGGTCGTCGTCCCGGCGGTCGCGCTCTCGGCAGGAGAATCCACCGCTGAGCTCAAGGCCGGGGACAAGGTCACGATTCGTCGCCTGCTCGAGGACACGCTGGTGAAGTCGGGGAACGATGCAGCGACGGCTCTGGCCGTCACCACCTCCGGCAACCAGAAGGCCTTCGTAGCGCGAATGAACGCCAAGGCCAAGGAGCTCGGTCTCACCCGCACGAGGTTCAAGAACCCGCACGGTCTCGACCAGTCCGGCCACTACACCTCGGCGCGGGATATCGAAGTGCTCTCGCGCTACGCCATGCGCGATCCCGAGTTCCGACGCATCGTGAAGATGAAGTACATCCGCATCGGCAAGACGAATCGCCGCGTGCACAACTCGAACCTCCTCATCGGGAGCTACGCCGGCGCGAACGGCGTGAAGACGGGGTGGACCGACGGCGCGGGCTACTCCGTCGCTGCTTCCGCGAAGCGAGGCGACAACGAGCTCTTTGCGGTCGTGCTCGGCACGGAATCCGAGCAGGCCCGCTTCACCGAGGCCCGCAACCTCCTCGACTGGGGCTTCGCGCACTATCGCCGCCAGCAGCTTGCGACCAAGGGCACCGTGGTCGCCAAGACGGCCGTTCGGGACTACATCGACGTCAGCATTCCCGCATCCGTGTCGGAAGATGCATCCGCAAGCGTCATCGACGTGCAGGGCGCGATCAAACGCACGGTGACGGTGGACTCGTCGGTCACCGCGCCGATCGAGGCGGGAGACCGAGTCGGCTCGGTGACTTACACGCAAGGCGGACGCACTATCGCGACGGTCCCGGTGGTCGCCACCGAGTCGGTGCGAGCGCCGACACTCCTCGAGCGCGTCGGAATCGGGGTCGTCAGGGTGTGGCGAGGCCTGTTCGGCTGACGGCGCGCGCCGAGGGCAGCGATGTGGTAGACACGAGAAGTGGTCGGGGCACCCTCGGAACCTGAGGACCACGCGACCGCAATGCCTCGGCGAGCCGAGGCGCGCATTCATGCAGACGACGACCGGGGAGGGTTCGGATAGCCAATGGCCGATGAGCTCAGGCGGACGCCACTGTTCGAGGAGCACCTTGCTTTGGGGGGGCGCATGGTGCCCTTTGCCGGGTGGGAGATGCCCGTCCAGTACACCGGCATCATCGACGAGCACAACGCGGTGCGGCAGTCCGCAGGCGTCTTCGACGTCTGCCATATGGGCGAGTTCCGCATCTTCGGCTTCGGGGCTTTCGACACGCTGCAGCGCCTGTTCAGCAACGACCTGGAGCGCATATCCGAGGTCGGGCAGGCCCAGTACACCCTGATGCTCGCCGAGGACGGGGGAGTCATCGACGACCTGATCGTCTACCACTCGGGCGATCTGGAGTACCTGATCGTCGCGAACGCATCGAACCGCGAGACCGACTTCGAGTGGATCAAGCAGCACGCGCCGGCCGACCTCGAACTCGTGGACGAGTCCGACCGCACCGCACTGATCGCTCTGCAAGGGCCCAGGGCGCTCGAGATCGCCACTGAGCTCGCCCCCGAGGGGTGGGAGCCACCGGCCCGGTTCCACATCAACGAGGTCATGCTCGACACGGTTCCCGCGCTGGCGGCCAGAACCGGATACACCGGTGAGGACGGGTTCGAGTTCTTCGCCCGAGCCGCCGATGCGCCCAGGCTGTGGCGGGCGCTCCTCTCGTTTCCCGAAGTCACGCCAGCCGGTCTCGGCGCACGAGATACGCTCAGGCTCGAGATGGGCTATCCGCTCTACGGCCAGGACATGGACCGCAGCACAGATCCCATCTCGGCGGGTCTTGGATGGGTTGCCCCCAAGGCGAAAGGGGACTACGTCGGTGCTGATGTCGTGGCCCGCGTGCGCGAGGAGAAGCCTGCTCGCAAACTCGTCGGGCTGCGGGTCGACGAGGGCATTCCCAGGCCCGGGTATCCCGTGTTGCACGGGGGCGAGGAGGTCGGTAAGGTAGCCTCCGGTACGTTCTCGCCGACGCTTCAGACCGGTATCGCCACCGCCTACGTCCCTTCCGAGCTCGCCGAGCCGGGCACGCGTTTGGAGGTCGGCATGCGTCGCAAGACGGTGGGTGCCGTCGTCGAGAGGCCGCCGTTCGTACAGGGGACATCGCTGTCTTAGGTCTTCGAGACGGCCCACCCGTTGGGGGAAGGAGCGTTCAATGAGTCATCCGAGCGATCGCAAGTATTCCAAGGAGCACGAATGGGTCGTTGCCGAGGGCGATGTCGCCATCATCGGCATCTCCGACTTCGCACAGGACCAGCTCGGCGAGGTGGTCTACGTCGATCTGCCCAGCGCAGGGGACGCCCTCAACGCGGGGGACACCTTCGGCGAGATAGAGTCGGTCAAGTCCGTCTCCGAGCTCTACGCACCGGTCACCGGCGAGGTCGTCGAGGTCAACGACTCGCTGCCCGACTCGCCTGAGACGGTCAATCAGGATCCGCACGGTGAGGGCTGGATGATCAAGGTCCGCCTCGACGATCCGAGCGAGCTCGATAACCTCATGTCCGCCGACGACTACGACGAGTTCATCACGGAGGCCTAGACCCCTTGAACTACATTCCGATCACGTGCGAACAGCGCGAGGCTATGCTTCGCGCTGTTGGCGTTTCTGACGTCGACGAGCTGTTCGCCGACATCCCCGCCGAGGTGCGTCTTGACCGGCCGCTCGCCCTTCCGGCGGGCCTGTCGGAGATCGACCTCGTCAGGCACATCCGGACGCTCGCAGACAGCAACACTCCGGCCGGCTCGCTCGTGAACTTCGCGGGGGCGGGGTGCTACGACCACTACATTCCGAGCGTCGTGGACCACGTGCTGCGCCGGCCCGAGTTCTTCACCGCGTACACGCCGTACCAGGCAGAGACGTCTCAGGGCACACTGCAGGCCATCTACGAGTACCAGTCGATGATGTGTGCGCTCACGGGGCTCGATGTCGCCAACGCGAGCATGTACGACGGGGCGACGGCTCTCGTCGAGGCCGCGATGATGGCGTGCCGGCTCACCAAGCGGTCCAGGGTGATCTGCGCGCCGACCGTGCATCCCGAATCGCAGTCGACGCTGGTGACCTATGCCGAGGCGGGGACCTTCACGGTCGGCCCCTTTCCGGCCGCTGAC
>CAYHCN010000040.1:0-10085 GCA_964354945.1 uncultured Eubacteriales bacterium | reverse complement strand
CGACGAGCACGAGCTTGCGCCCGACGAGCGCGGCGCGAAGCGCAGTCGCGGGGAACGGCCGGTAGGTCCTGATGCCGAGCACCCCGGCCCTGACGCCCTCGTCGCGCAGCTCGTCCGCCGCGGCAGTGAGCTCGGTGGCGATGCTACCGGCGGCGACGAGCACGATCTCGGCGTCGTCGAGGAGGTACTCCCACGTGAGGCCGCCCCACGAGCGGCCTAACGCCTCGGCGAACTCGTCGTCGACGCGCGGGATAACGTCGAGGGCTTCGAGCAGGGCATCCTGGTGCAGACCGCGCAGGTCCATGTAGCCGGGCCGCACCACGCCGTCCGCGTCGGCACGCGGGTCTGCCAGCGTCACGGGCCCGATGTTGCGCGGATCTGAGGGGTCGACCACCTGAAGTGGCGCGGTCCTCGGCGGGAGGAACCGGTCGATGTCCTGCTGCGTCGGGACGACCACCGGCATCACGGTGTGCGAGAGTAGGAAACCGTCGTAGCACACCATGACGGGCAGGTTCAGCTCCTCGGCGATGCGATACGCCTGCACCGTTGTGTCGAGGATCTCCTGGTTGTCTCGGCAGTAGATCTGGATCCAGCCGGCGTCGCGGACCGACATCGAGTCCTGCTGGTCGTTGAGCACATTCCAGGGCGCCGCCATGGCGCGGTTCGCGACGCACATGACGATGGGGAGCCGTGCACCGGCGGCCCACCACACCTGCTCGGTCATGTACGCGAGCCCGTTGGCGGAGGTCGCGGTGAACACGCGGGCCCCGACGGTCGAGGCGGCGATACACACCGAAAGGGCCGAGTGCTCGCTCTCTACGGTCACGAACTCCGCGGGCAACTCGCCGGACTCGACCCACTTCGACAGCGTCTCGACCACCGGCGACTGCGGTGTGATGGGGTATGCGGCGACAACCTGGACCCTAGCGAGCTTGGCGGCGGTGGCGGCGGCCTCGTTGCCGGTGATGACCGAGACGCTCGAGGTCGTGTCGCTCACGAGACCTCCTCGACGACGCACCCGGTGTGCTCGTGCTCGGGTTGCATCTCGATCGCATCCGACGGGCACGTCTCGGCGCAGATGCCGCAGCCCTTGCAGTACTCGAGGTCGATGGTCGGACCGACGCCCTTCGAGATGCACGCGTCGGGGCAGTACACCCAGCACAACTGACAGACTGGCTTGCCCTGCTTCACTGCGAGGCACAGCTCGGGGGTCATCACCGGTCGGCTGCTGCGCCAGTCGCCGGTGCGCCCCGCTTCGCCGACGCTCGGCTTCGACATCGATATCTCGTGGCGCGTGCTGCTGTCCGCACTCATGCGGTCGCTCCTGTCGGGCGTGGAGAGCGCTGGGGCTCAGCCGTGCGTGCAGTCGTGGGCGATGACAGCGGCTTCGTAGTTCTTGCTCGCCGCCTTGGGGTTGGGAAATGCCGAGGCGATCGCCTGCAGGAGGCTTTCCATCGTGATCAGGCCGGTCGCTTCGGCGATGCTGCCGAGAATGGCGGTGTTGACCATCGGCTGGCCGCCGACGATGAGGTCGACGGCCTGCGCAGCGCCGGTCACATCGGCGGTGACGACCCGAACGCCCTCGGGCGCCCCGATCTCGCCGACCGTCCGCGTCGTGTTGACGATCACCACGGTGCCGGAATCGGTCCCCGCCATCGCTCCGCCGACGTCGAGCAGTGACTCGTCGAGCACCACGACGACATCGGGTGACGTGACTTGGGAGAAGACGCGGATGGGCGTTCGGGACAGCCGTGTAGATGCAGTTACCGGCGCACCCCGCCTCTCAGCGCCGAACGATGGAGCCCCCGTGACGCTCGAGAAGCCGCTGCGGAAACCCGCATCCGCGAGGATCTTGGACGAGGTCACAGCCCCTTGGCCCCCGCGGCCGTGCCAGCGGATCTCGTAGGTGTCCTGTTCGGGCATGTTCGGCATGCGCACAATGATAGCGCGACGCGCATCGAAACCAGACCGGTCCACGAGGCGCCTCGGCTGGCCGTCAACGCAAGAGAGGCGCGCCGTTGGGCGCGCCTCTCGATTCCGCCGCAGTCAGCGCAGGTCTAGGTGCGCGACGCGTTCGCGCGCCAGCCGCCACCGTACGATCCGATGTCAGCCGCAAGGGCCAGGCCCAAGAAGAGCCAGTTGATGAGGCTGATGCCGCTGGGGTACACGATCATGTACATCAGCGTGGTCCACGGCAGGAACAGGATGCCCACCATCGGCCACAGCCACCAGACGATAGGCCAGCCCGAGAATCCAGCGAACCAGTACGCCGGACGGAACAGCCACCACACGACGTTGGCGAGGCGCGACGCCCCGAAAAGCACGAGAGTGAATACGCAGCAACCCATGAACCTCTCCCCTCCGGTTACCTGCTTCTGGTAATGACTCTACCCGTTCTTGCGGCTCAGTTCGACCAAAAGAATCCCTCCGACAGCACGTCGGCCGCCGGGGAGCCTACTTCTTCTTCCCCCCCTGCTTGCCGAGCTTCTTGTGCGACCCGTCGCAGAAGGGCGGTTTCTTGGTGAGGCCGCAGTTGCACAGCCCGACCGTCCCCCGCTTCCTGACCTCGAACTTCACGGGCTTGCCGCCCTTGCAGGTCCCGTCGCAGAACGGCACCCTCCTGGTGTGGCCGCAGCCGCACCACTTGTGGCGACCCTTGTCGAGCTTGATCTCGAGCGGGTAGCCCTGCTTGCCGGAGTCGTGCTTGAAGCGCGCCACGGCCTAGGAACCGCCTGCGCCGCGCACGGCACACTCGTTGTCGGTGGCGTCGTGGTCGGTACCCTCGGCGTCGCTCGCGAAGATCTTCACGTCGGCAAGCCCGAGGGTCTCGGCAGCGAGGTCGCGAAGCTTGTACTTCTGGATCTTGCCTGAGGCCGTCATCGGGTAGTCGTCGACGAAGAACACGTACTTCGGCGCCTTGTACCGTGCGATTCGCGCGCGAGCGAACTCCTGAACGTCGGATTCGGTGATGTCCGAGCCGGCGAACTTCACGATGAACGCCCCCACAACCTCCCCGTACTTGGGGTCAGGAACGCCCACGACCTGAACGTCCTTGACGCCCGGCATGGTGTAGAGGAACTCCTCGATCTCGCGCGGGTAGATGTTCTCGCCGCCGCGGATGATCATGTCCTTGATTCGGCCGGTGATTCGGTAGTAACCGTCCTCGTCGACCGTGCCGAGGTCGCCCGAGTGGAGCCAGCCGTCCGCGTCGACGGCCTTCTCGGTGGCCTCGGGCATCTTGTAGTAGCCGTTCATGATGTTGTAGCCGCGGCACAGCAGCTCGCCGGGAACCCCCGGCGGGCAGTCCTGACCGGTCTCGGGGTCGACGACCCGTACCTCGACCTCGGGGTGCTTCGTTCCCACGGTCTCGCACTTGCGCTCGAGCGTGTCATCGGTGGTCGTCTGGGTGAACACTGGAGAGGCCTCGGTGAGGCCGTAGCAGATCGTCATCTCCGAGGCGTGCATCTTGTCGATGACCTGGCGCATGGTCTCGATGGGGCACGGCGAGCCGGCCATGATGCCGGTGCGCAGCGAGGTGAGGTCGAACATCTCGAACATGGGGTGCGCGAGTTCGGCGATGAACATCGTCGGCACGCCGTAGACCGCGGTCGCGCGCTCCTTCTGGATCGCTGCGAGCACGATCACTGGATCGAAGGACTCGACACCCACGATCGTCGCGCCGTGAGTGAGCACGGCCAGCACGCCGAGTACGATGCCGAAGCAATGGAAGTACGGGACCGGCAGACAGACCCTGTCGGCGGGGGTGAACTTCTGCCGCTCGCCGATGTAGTAGCCGTTGTTCAGGATGTTGCGGTGGGTCAGCATGACGCCCTTCGGAAAGCCGGTCGTGCCCGACGTGTACTGCATGTTGATGACGTCGGTGCGATCGTGGCCCTGCTTGGCCGCCGCGTACGCCTCGTCGTCGCAGTGCTCGCCGAGCAGGAGCAGCTCGGGCATCGAGTACATGCCGCGGTGCTTCTCGGGGCCCATGTAGATGAGGCTCTTGAGCTCGGGGAACTTGTCCGAGTCGAGCCTCCCCCGCTCCTGGGTCATCGTCTCGGGGACCAGCTCGCGGACGATCTGGACGTAGTCGACGTCCCGGAAGGTGTCGATGATCGCGAGGGCCCGCATGTCGGACTGCTCGATGACGTAGGCGAGCTCGTGGCTCTTGTACACCGGGTTCACGGTCACGAGCACCACGCCGATCTTCGCGGTCGCGAACGCGAGGGTCAGCCAGTCAGGTACGTTGCGGGCCCACACCCCCAGGTGGTCGCCCTTCTCGAGCCCGATCGCCAGCAGGCCCTTGGCGAGGTTGTCGACGCGGTGGTTGAACTCGCCGTAGGTCCATCTGAGGTCGCGGTCGGGGTAGACGATGAAGTCGTGGTCGGGCTGCGAGGCGACGACCTGCTCGAAGAACTCGCCGATGGTCTGCTCGGTGAAGACGGGCATCGATGCGTCCCCCCTACACCGGCGCGTAGACGACCGCGAGGATGCGCGCCGGGGCGTTCTCGTGCGCGCGCACCTGGTGGGCGACGATGGAGTCGTAGTAGATGCTGTCGCCCTCGTCGAGGACGAACGTGTCCTTGCCGTACTCGATCTCGATGGAGCCGGCGAGCACGTGGATGAACTCCTCGCCTTCGTGCGTCGAGAGCGAGTGCTCGCCTCCGGGGTGCACTTCGATCACGAAGGGATCCATGTGCCGCGCCGACTTGCCCGACGCGAGTGACAGGAAATCGAGCACGCCGGCGCCGGTGCCGGTCTCGAGGTCCTTGAGTCGCTCGACGGCCGCGGCCTCGTCCCTGCGGGTGACCACCGGGCCGACGGCGGTGTCGTCATCCAGCAGCGTGCCGAGACGGACACCCAACGCGCGAGTCACCTTGATGAGCGGGGCGAGGGACGGGGGGATCTCTCCGCTCTCGAGGCGCTCGATAGTTCCCGCGTCGCAATCGCAGCGCTCGGCGAGTTCATCGGTGGAAAGGCCCAGCGACTCTCGAAGCGTCGTGAGCTTGCTGCCGATTCGGCTGTCTTCAGCCACGTGCATCTCCCCTCACCCGAAGACGGTTCAACGGCGGCGCCGCGAAAGCGCGACAAGGTGCCATCTCGGCACCGGCCGCGACGGACACGATTCCGGCAGAACGAATCATAGGCGAGCGGGTTTGACGCGGCTACGAGGCCGCCGCCGATGGCGCGCCTGGCACCGGTGACCCCGGTCGAAAGTCCGCTACGCCGGCTCGGGCGCATCCTCGGGAATCGCCGCGCTCACCATCTCCGCCCACCCGTCCCACGCCTTGGCCAGCACGGCTCGGGCGGTATCGAAGTCGCCCTTCTTCGCGGCCCCGAAGACGGTGTCATAGAGCTCGGGGTTGCGGTCCCAGATGCTCTTGGGGAACCGGAGGTTGAGCATGCGATGAACGCGGGACTTCAGCGAGAAGAGCAGCGCGGTCAGGTCCTTGTTGTCGGCGGCCTCGAAGACGACCTCGTGGATCGACTGGTCAATGTCAAAGGCGGGACCGTAGTCCTCGCCCTTGCAGCATGCCCTCAGCTCGTCGTTGAGCACCGCAATCCTGTCGTAGTCTGCGTTGGTAAGCTTGGGCAGGCCCCACTCGTAACCGGCCTCGAACAGCAGGCGGTAGATCTGCGCGAACTCGAGGGATGTCTGGCGTGTCAGAGGACGCACCCGCGCGCCCCTGTTCGGTTCGAGGTCGACGAGCTGTTCTCGGGCAAGGTCGGCGATTGCTTCGCGCACGGGCGTGCTGCTGACGCCGAGCCACTCGGCAAGCTGGTCCTGCCTAAGCGGCTCTCCCGGCGCGAGTTCTCCATTGACGATCGCCTGGCGCAGCCGACCGAGCACCTGCTCGCGCAGCGTGCGTCCGAGCGGTGCTTCGAGCTCGAGCGGGTTCATGTTCGTCACTTCCTGGTGCCGGGGTGGCCGGATCCCCACGGTCTAAGAGTAGAACTTGCGCGCAGAGAATCAATGCAGAATGCACGGATAGGACGGAGACCACGCACTTCGCTCGCACGCGGCACAGCGGGATCCTGCGGCGCGCGTGCTCCCCGCTCTACCCCAGACCGAGCAATTCCTCCGCGTTCTGACCGAGAAGCATCTCCAGCTCCTGCTCGGTGAAGTCGAGCTGTCGCAGGTGGGCGATCTCGGCGGCCGCGTCGGTCCACGGACCGTCGGAGCCGAACAACACCCGGTGAAGCCCGTGCTGGCGCACGATGCGCACGAACTCCTCATCGGGCAAGTGCCCCAGGGTGTACGCCGTATCCAGCCACACGTTGCGCCCCGCGAGCACGTGCGCGACCCCTCGCCACTGGCGAAAGCCGCCTAGATGGGCGAGCACGAACGTGAGGTCGGGCCACTCGTCGAGAACGGTGGCGAACGACTCGGGCGTGCCGCGCACCGTCGTGTGGATGACATCAGCGCCCGCGTGGAAGAAGACCACCATCTCGTGCTGCACGGCGGCCGCATAGATCGCATCCATCCGCTCTTCGTGCGGGTCGAACGCCTGGTGCTCGGGGTGGAGCTTGAAGCCGCGCAGCCCGAGCGATGCCATCCGCGCGATCTCGGCCGAGGGGTCTGCGAGATCGGGGTGCATCGCACCGAAGGGCACGACCC
The DNA here is from genome assembly GCA_964354945.1 of uncultured Eubacteriales bacterium. Classification (GTDB taxonomy): domain Bacteria; phylum Actinomycetota; class Coriobacteriia; order Anaerosomatales; family CAVXGS01; genus CAVXGS01. Next base: position 3,466 of record CAYHCN010000040.1, on the reverse strand, counting down.
TGTCACTTGCGACGCCGGCGACCCAGTCGTTGATCGACGGGACCTGTTCGGGCCTCGTGGCCACCGGCTGGGTGACCGAGACGTCGACGCCTGCCCGGTCCATCTCGGCGACGAGGCCCGCTACGGTGCCGTCGTAGCGGGCGGTGAGATCGCCCGCCGCCTCGAGCGAGACGATAGCCGAGGCAGCCAAGGCGTCGGGGAACACGTGGGTATGCATGTCGATGATGGGCATGGCAGACAGGATAGCCCAGCGCGAAGCCGTCCAGACCGTTCCCGGCCTCGGCTGAGTCTTCGGAGGCGTGAAACGGTATACACATCAGCGGGAGCTCCGTCACGGATCACACGACAGAAAGGAAGGGCGGCATGTCCGACACCAGCCCCATCACCTACACGCGCGTCACCGATTTCGAGGGCGCGGATGACTTCACCAAGAAGCACACTCCCTACATCACCTCGGAACGCGACGGGGACACGGTGACGATCACCGTTGAGGTCGGGCACGAGGTACCCCACCCCAACCAACTCGACCACTTCATCGGGTACGTCGAGCTTCACGCGTTCGACGTACCGATCGCCCGGTTCGACTTCGTGCCCACTGTCAGCTGGCCGAAGGTATCGGTGGCGTGCACCCTGCCCGCCGGCACGAAGGTCACCGCGATCGAGCACTGCAACCTGCACGGCGTGTGGGCCTACGAGAAGGCCATCTAGGGGCCCCGCACGCTTCTCGGCGAACGGAATTGGAGACGACCCACGGACCGGTTCGCCTGAGGGTCGTTCCGTGCGGGGACGATCGCCCTCGCGCCCCAACCTGCCGAGCGGTCCCCACCCGCGCTAGACTGCGGGCGTGGGACGCCTGCTGCGCATGCAGCCGAATCGACCCGACCGGGCGATGCACGGCTACATCTACTACCGCTGGACCTCGCTGTATATGGCCGCGGTCAGGTTCTTCCTCGACCACCCCGGCCCCTTCCGTGCCCTGCGAGACCCAGTCGCACGTTGGCTGGAGAAGACGCATCACGCGAAGGTGGTCACGACCGACGACGCCAAGCGGATTCTCACGCTGAACCGGCCGGTCGACTATCGGGGGCTCGAACACGTCGTGCCCTACCCGGTCGCACGCGACATCGTGCTCGAAGCGCCGACCACGATCGCACTCGCCGAGTGCGCGTGCCGCGCGGTCGCAGACAGTCACGGCGAGTACGACGGGCACTGCGGTCCGCTGGAGTCATGCCTGTACCTCGGCGACCCGATCGCATCGTTCGTAGTCGAGAAGCAGCCTGAGACCTCGCGGTTCATAACGACTGCCGAGGCGATCGAGGTCATCGAGGGGGCCGCCTCACGGGGCAACATGCACTCGCTTTGGTTCAAGGACGCGGCGGCGGGACGCATGTACGCCATCTGCAACTGCTGCTCGTGCTGCTGCATCGGCCTGAAGGCCGAACGCGAAGGGTTCTCCCCGCTGGCGTCATCAGGTTTCGTCGCCGAGGTGAACTGCGACGCGTGCACGGGTTGCGGTGCCTGCGTCGCGGCGTGCCCCTTCGATGCGATGGCGATGGGCGACGCATGCTCGGTGGTCGATCACGATGCGTGCCTGGGGTGTGGCGTGTGCGTAGGGGTCTGCCCGGACGACGCCGTGGCGCTGGTGCGGCACGGTGACGTAGAGCCGGTGCCGTGGTCGCAAGCTACGGAAGCCTAAGAAGCCTGGCGTTCACAGCGACGATCACCGTCGACGCCGACATGAGCACCGCGCCCGCCGCAGGGCTGAGCAGGATGCCTGCCCACGCGAGCACGCCGGCTGCCAGGGGGATCGCAAGAGCGTTGTAGCCGGTCGCCCACGCCAGGTTCTGACGCATCTTGCGATACGTGACCTGCGCGAGTTCGAGCGTGCGTACCACGTCGTCAAGGTCGCTTCTCACCAGGACGACGTCCGCGGTCGCGATCGCTACGTCGGTTCCCGCGCCGATCGCGATGCCGAGGTCGGCCGCAGCAAGCGCGGGAGCGTCGTTGACTCCGTCGCCGACCATCGCCACCCTCCTGCCCTCGCGCATCACCGCCTCGACGTGCGCGGCTTTCTGGGCGGGGAGTACCTCGGCGACATAGCTGGTGAGGCCGATCTCGGCGGCGACACGGCGGGCCACGGCCTCGCGGTCTCCGGTGAGCATGAGGGTCTCGATGCCCATCGCGGTCAAGCGCGCGACGGCCTCCTTGGCACCGCGTCGGATGACGTCGGCCAGGAGCACGGCTGCCTCGGGGCGGCCGTCCACGATGACGTACGCCACGGTGGCGTCGGTGTTCGCGACTGCGTCGGGGAGGTGGGGCAACGGAATCGAGCGCTCATCGAGATAGCCCCGGCTCACCACAGCGACGTCGCGGCGATCCACGCGGCCCTCGACTCCCCGACCGGGCAGCGCTCGGAAGTCCTCGACCGCCGCCGGCACCGCGACCGATTCGACCATCGCCCGAGCAATGGGGTGCTCCGAGCGCGCCTCCACCGCGGCGGCGAGCGCGAGGGCCTCGTCGGTCGCTACGTCGCCGAGCGGATGCACGGCAACGACCCCGAATCGGCCCTCGGTCAGCGTCCCGGTCTTGTCGAAGACGATGGTGTCGACGAAGCGGGCTTGCTCGAAGGCGCGCCGGTCGCGCACGAGCACGCCGCTTCGAGCGCCGAGCGACGTGGAGACCGCGACGACCAGGGGAATGGCGAGCCCGAGCGCGTGCGGGCAGGCGATCACCATCACCGTGACCGCGCGCTCCATCGCGAATTCGAGCGACTCTCCAGCGACTGCGAACCACGCGCCGAAGGTGATAGCACCGCCGGCGAGCGCGACGAACGTGAGCCACATCGCGGCGCGGTCGGCGAGGTCCTGGCTCCGCGACCGGCTCTGCTGGGCGTCGCTGACGAGTTTCATCACCTGCGCGAGGAACGACTCGTCGCCGGTGCGGGTCACCTCGACGGTGAGCGACCCCTCGCGATTGACCGACCCTCCGATCACCGCATCTCCGACCGTCTTCGAGACGGGCAGTGACTCACCGGTGAGCATCGACTCGTCCACGTCAGAGGACCCGTCGACCACCGTGCCGTCGGCGGGGACCTTCTCGGCGGAGCGCACGACCACGCGGTCGCCGACCGATAGCAGCTCGAGAGGGACGTCCTCGGTTCGGCCGCCCTCGTCGACGAAGCGATGGGCCACCGAGGGCATCAGCCGCGCCAACTCCTCGAGCGCCTTCGAGGCCTCGCCCACCGACCGCATCTCGATCCAATGGCCCAGCAGCATGATGTCGACCAGCGTGGCGAGCTCCCAGAAGAACGGCATGCCTTGGACGCCGAGCACGGTGGCCACGCTGTACGCGTAGGCGACGGTGATCGAGACGGCCACGAGCGTCATCATGCCCGGCCTGCGCTGCCGCACCTCCGAGACGAGACCCGTGAGGAAGGGGCGGCCTCCGTAGAGGTAGATAGCGGTCG
>CAYHCN010000039.1:0-10137 GCA_964354945.1 uncultured Eubacteriales bacterium | reverse complement strand
AGCTGATGGGCGACCCGTACCGCGAACTCAACGAACAGCACGAGCTCATCGACCGTATCGTCGCCAGCGAGGAGGAACGCTTTGGAGCGACCCTGCGCCAGGGCCTGAGCTTCCTCGAAGGCGAACTCGCGGCGCTGGAGACGCGCGGCGAGCAGCAACTGGCCGGCGAGACGGCCTTCGTGCTTCACGACACCTACGGCTTTCCCCTCGAGCTCACGGCCGAGATCGTCGCCGAGCGCGGGCTGGAGGTCGATCTCGACCGGTTCCACGCCGAGATGGACGCCCAGCGCGAGCGGGCGCGTGCGCACGTGAAGGACGAGTCGTGGTCGACGTTCGGGGGCCTGTTCTCGGAGCTCGCTCAGCGCCACGGGCCAACGGAGTTCGTGGGCTACGAACTCGACGCGGCCGAAGCCACCGTCGTCGCGATGATCGCCGACGGTGCACTGGTCGACACCGTCTCGACGGGCACGCCCGTCGACATCGTGCTGGACCGCACGCCGTTCTACGGCGAACAGGGCGGGCAGGTAGGGGACACCGGTCGGCTCGAGACAGAGCGCGGCGCGGTGGCGGTAGTGGCCGACACGCAGATCCGGGAAGGCCTCTACGCCCACATCGGAGAGCTGACCGAGGGCACCCTCACGGTGGGGGACAGCGTCCGCGCTGTCATCGACGTGCCCCGCAGGGAGCGCATCCGCCGCAACCACACCGCGACCCATCTGCTGCACTGGGCGCTGCGGCTCGTGCTCGGCGAGCACGTCCGTCAGGGCGGCTCCCGCGTCGCGCCGGACCGTCTCAGGTTCGACTACACGCATTTCGAGGCGCCGACGGCCGAGCAGCTCGCCAAGGTCGAGGCGATGGTCAACGCGAAGATCTTCGAGAACCACGAGGTCCGGGCGTACGAAACGTCGCTTGCTACGGCCCGCGAGGCCGGGGTGACAGCGCTTTTCGGGGAGAAGTACGGCGAGTTCGTGCGAGTGCTCGAATGCGGCTCCTTCAGCAAGGAGCTGTGCGGCGGTACGCACGTTTCGAGGACCAGCGAGATCAACCTCTTCAAGCTCATCACCGAGGGTAGTGTGGGCGCCAACCTGCGGCGCATCGAGGCGACCACCTCGTTCGATGCCTACAACTTCGTTCGTGCCGAAGAGACCGAGCTCGAACAGGCCGCCGAGGCGTTCCGCGTCCCGCCCAACGACGTTGCGGAGCGTGCAGCAGCCAGCGTGAAGCGCATCAAGGAGCTGGAGAACCTCGCCAAGACCGCCAAGTCAATCATGGGCGAGGGTGAGATCGGACGACTACTCGAGAAGGTCGTGGACGTGGGGTACCCGTTGCTCGTCGCGCATGTCGGCGAGGGCGACGGAGGCCAACTCAGAGGCTTCTCGGACATCCTGCGCCAGCGGATGGGCGGTGGTGCCGTGGTCCTGGCGGTCAAGACCCCCGACGACGGCGTGATCCTGCTCGCAGCGGGCGACGATAGCGCGGTCGCCGCGGGATTCGACGCCGGTCGCGTCATCAAGGAGACCGCGCCACTCGTTGGGGGCAGGGGCGGCGGCAAGCCGGCCATGGCCCAAGGCGGCGGCACAGACGCGAGCGGCATCGAGGCCGCACTCGACGGTGCCCGCACCATGCTCGGCGCAGCGGCAGCACAGGCCTAGCAGGTGCGCGTTCTCGCGCTCGACATCGGCGAGCGACGCGTAGGAGTGGCGGCGTCGGATGCCTCGGGGCGTGTTGCCACGCCCGTGAAGGTGCTCGACGCGAAGGTCTTGTCCGACAGGGTCACCCTCCGCCGCCTCATCGAGGACTACCAGGTCGACCTCGTCCTTGTCGGACTGCCGCTCTCACTCGACGGGACCGAGGGGCCCCAGGCGCGCCGGGTTCGGGCGCAGGCCGCCCGGCTCGCCGGCCAGCTGGGAGTCCCCGTAGATTTCGCCGACTAGCGCCTCAGTAGCTCGCAAGCGGCACGGGCTATGCAAGAGGCGGGTATGAGCGAACGCGACCAGCGGGGCAAGCTCGACGCCGTCGCGGCTTCGCTCTTCTTGCAGGCATGGCTCGATTCGCGGCGAGAGGAGGACGACGATGGCACGGCGCAGGCGTAGGAACAACGCGAACACGGCGATCGCCGTTCTCGTGCTCGTGCTCGTCGTACTCGGCGTCGCCGTAGCGGGCGTGCTCATGCAGCGCACCCTGTTCTCGGCGGAGCCAAAGGTCGTCGTCGAAGCGGGGCAACCTGTCACCGTCGTCATCGCCACCGGATCGACGACGAAGGCCATCGCGGAACAGCTGTACCGGGCCGGCGTGATCGCGAATGCCAAGAAGTTCGTGGAGAGCGTGAAGGACGCGAACGTCGGCGCCGAGCTCAAGGCAGGGAGCTACGAACTCACGACGGGCATGCCGGATGACGTCGTTGTCGGCGCGCTCGTTGCCGGACCTGTGGTGAAGTACACCAAGGTGACCATCCCGGAAGGGTTCACCAACCGTCAGATCGCGGCTCGTCTCGAGAAGGACGCGGGTATCCCCGCTGCCGAGTTCCTCCCGCTCGCCGACAAGGGCGCGGCGGAGTTCTCGGCGGAACACCCGTATCTCGCCAAGGCGTACAGCGGCTCGCTGCAAGGCTATCTGTTCCCGAAGACGTATGAGATCAAGGAAGGCGCGAGCGCGGCCGACGTCATCGAGATGATGCTCGACCAGTTCGACAAGGAGACTGCGGACATCGATCTCAGCTTCGCGAAGTCGCGGGGGCTCGATCTCAACGAGGTCGTGACCGCGGCGTCGATCATCGAGCGCGAAGCCAAGGTCGCCAAGGAGCGGCCCCTCGTGTCATCGGTCATCTACAACCGGTTGAAGATGGGGATGAAGCTGCAGATGTGCTCGACGGTGCAGTACATCCTGCGCACCAACCGGTTCAGGCTCACGAACCGTGACATCGCCACGCCGAGTCTCTACAACACCTACCTGCACCCCGGGCTCCCTCCGGGACCCATCGCGAACCCGGGCCGCGCGTCGCTTGAGGCCGCCGCGAACCCTGCCGATACGCGCTACATCTATTATGTGCTCACAGGCAAGGACGGATCGCAGACATTCGCGACCAACGCGCAGGACTTTGCGCGAGCGCAGCAGAAGTCACTGGAGGTCTTTGGACAGTAGCTGTCCGCTGCCTCGCCGTCGCCTGCCGAGCGGACCATCGCAAGCGGACGGCCCGGTTGGGGCTAAGGTTTCTCGCACTGGAATCCGAAACCATTATCATGTAGCCGCGAGCGACGGCTCCGTGCCGTCCGAAGGTTGTCGTCGTGAACCTTCGGACGACGGTGGTCAGCGGATAGGCGAGGTGGACCATGCACGTTGCAGGCGACGCGGTCAGGGGGCCGAGAGCAGCTCGCGAGACACTCCAGCGTCAGGAGATCATCGCGGTGCTGCAATCATCGGACCGCTTTCGAAGTGCCCAAGAGATACATGCTGAGCTGCACAGTGCCGGTGCTCACGTCGGCTTGACCACCGTCTATCGGCACCTTCAGCTGCTTGTTGACCAAGGACGGGTCCATGCGGTTCAAGCCGGGGACCGCTCGGTAGCCTATCGGTGGTGTTCAGTCGAGCATCACCATCATGTGGTTTGTCGGCAATGCGGTGCCGGCGTCGAGGTTGCCGGTGATGAGTTCGAGGAATGGGTGGCCTCCGCCGCGGACAGTCTCGGGTTCACGGATGTGACTCATGTCCTCGAGGTCTTCGGTGTCTGCCCAGCGTGCAGGGCCTAGAGGAGGGATCGGGGTGGCTGACATCGTAGTTGACGTCGACCGACCAAGCGAGGTGGTAAGCCGTAGCTTCGTTGCTCCCGCTATCCTCATCGAACATGCGCGTAAGGACTATGGCAAGGCCGCCGGTGGCCGCCGCGAGGCAGTCTCCGACGTCTCTCTCGCCGTATCGCGGGGTGCGATTCACGGGCTACTCGGCCCCAACGGGGCAGGCAAGACCACGACGCTGAAGATGCTTCTCGGGCTGGTACGCCCGTCGGGCGGCCGGTTCGAGATTCTCGGGGTGCCCGCCTCAAAGCCGGGCGCGAAGGCGCAGCTGGGGTTCCTCCCCGAGCAGCCGTATTTCCCGCCGCAACTGACGGCGTGGGAAGCACTTCGCCTCTACGGACAGCTCAGCGGGATGTCCACGAAGCAGATCGCCCAGGAGGCCGAGCCACTGCTCGAGCGCGTCGGACTCGCCGGCAAGCAGAAGACGCTACTGTCGAGGTTCTCTCGCGGAATGCTCCAACGCCTCGGGCTCGCGCAAGCGCTGCTCGGCTCACCTGCAGTCATCGTGCTCGACGAACCGGCGAGCGGACTCGACCCCGTCGGCCAGCGTGACGTGCGAAACCTCATGCTCGAGCTGAGGGACGCGGGAACGAGCATCCTGCTGTCGTCGCATCAGCTCTCCGAGGTCGAGGCGGTGTGTGACGAGGTGACCATCTTGAACCGCGGTGCCGTTGCAGCTCGCGGTCACATCGACGATCTGCTCAACGTCGCGGGACAGACCTCCGTTCGCGCGCGCGGTGAGGGTGACCTTCCGGCGTCGGTCGCGGCGCTCATCGAGGACGAGGCGTACTCAGGGACGCTCGCCGCCTTCTCGGTAGCGGACGAGAGCGTGCGCCGCGTGGTCGACAACCTCGACGACGGCGGATGGCAGATCGTGAGCGTCACGCCCAAGCGCGATTCACTTGAGGACTACTTCTCACGCCTCCTTGCCGAGTCCGGCGATCCGGCTGACAGCGGCGGTCCGACGAACCAGGATCAAGTCCTGGGGACCGGGGAGGTGGCGTGATGCGCAAGGTCATGGCCATCGCCCTCGCCGTCGTCTCCGACGCGCTGCGCCGCAAGGTCCTGTGGGCGGTGCTCGTCTTCGCCGCCCTGCTCGCAATAGCGATCCCGTCCCTGCCGAGCTACGGCACCGGCGTCGACGCGGCGGTGTTCCGCGACTTCGCCATCGCGCTGACGTTCGCCGCTTCGCTCGTGGTGGTGATCGCGCTGTCCGTGACGCGGGTGCCGGCCGAGGTCGAGCGCCGCACGGTGTTCACCATCCTGGGCCGTGACGTGGCCCGCTGGCAGTACCTCGTCGGGACGTGGCTCGGCATTGTGCTCGTGATGGTCGGCGTCGAGCTGGCGTTTCTCGCCGTGACGCTCGGCATAGGCTGGCTGACCTACGGTGAACCCGCATTCCAGCTCGCCGAGGCCTCGCTCGCGATCCTGCTGGAATGCGGTATCGTCGCCGCGTTCTGCATCATGGTCACGGCGCGGCTGGGTGCCGTCACAGGCGCCGTCGGTGCACTCGCGTTCCTCTTCATCGGGCACTCGGTAGCCGGCCTTGTGACCGGCGGAGCCGAGGGCGCCACTGCCCCGTGGTGGGTGCCGTCGCTCGACGTGTTCAACGTGATCAACCCGGTCGCCCACGGCACCGGTATCAGCTTGTCGTATGTCGGCGCGATGCTGGCCGCGTTCGCTGTGTGGTGCGCGATCCTGCTTCTCGGCGGGGCGGCGCTGTTCCAAGGTCGTGATCTGTAGATGGAAGGCATCCTGTCCAGGCCGCTTGTGGTTGTCGCGATCGTCGTCCTGCTCATCGCGGCGCTCGTGGGCATCCAGGCGGTCGCCACGATTGCCGCCCCCGAGCAGCCCGTCGCGAGCACGGGCAAGCTGCTGGGCAACACGGGCTTCGCGTACCTCGGTGGTTTGCGGGTGTTCGCTGCCGCCGTGCTATGGAATCGGCTCGAGCCGCAGTTCGACGAGTTCTACCAGGCCAAGAAGCTCAAGGACCTGACGTTCCTGATGCCGAACCTGTACCTAGTCCAGAGGCTGGATCCGACCTTCGTGCAGGCGTACTACAATGCGGCATTCATCCTCGGACGCCGGGGGCAGTGGGACGAGGCGCTCCGGGTTGCGAAGGAAGGCATCCAGAAGAACCCCAACTCCGGGCTCATGCGCGCGAACTACGCGCAACTGCTGCTGATGCAGGATCAGAAAGGCAATCTGCCCGAGGCGTACAAGCAGGCGCTCATCGGCCTTGGTCCGGACATGACCTACGACAACATGGACGACGAGTTCGAGAGCGTCGCCATCTTTCGCGTCGTGCTCAAGCTCGCGGGCAGGGAGGATCTTGCCGCGGCGGCAAGCCAGCGGCTCGACGAACTGAAAGGCGCAGGCGCCGAGGCGACGGGTCTATCCCACGACCATGACGGCGATGGAAGCCCCGACCACTAGGAGACCCGTGCTCTCACCGGACCTCTACATCACGCGCGTCCTCGACATCGACCTCGACGGGCTTGCCGAACGCGGCATCGACACCCTGCTCATCGACCTCGACAACACGCTGCTGCCCAGGGACACGAACGTGGTGCCTGACGACCTCAAAGCGTGGGCCGCCGACGTCAAGCGGCGGGGGATGCGCGCCTGCCTCGTATCGAACAACTGGCACGAGCGGGTCCACAATGTGGCGCAGGAGCTAGACATCGATCTTGTCGCCAAGGCCGTCAAGCCGCTGCCGTTCGCGTTCCGGCGTGCCCTCAAGGTCTGCGGCTCCACGCGCAAGCGCGCAGCGATCATCGGCGACCAGTTGTTCACCGACGTCCTGGGCGGCAAGCTGCTCGGCATCTACACGGTCATGGTCTTGCCGCTCGCCGCTACCGATCTTCCGCACACACTCATGCTCCGCCACGTCGAGAAGCTGTTCCTTGGCAACCGGAAGCCTGTGCTGGGTATGAGGGACGCCTCCCGAGAGGAGGGAGTGTCGTGACCCCGCGTATCTCGGGTTCGACCAGGCTCGCCGGTGTGATCGGCTGGCCCATCGACCACACGCTCTCGCCGGCGATGCATAACGCCGCATACGAGGAGCTCGGCCTCGACTGGGTGTACATCCCGCTCGGCGTGCCGGACGAGGCAGGGGTTCGCAGGGTCGCAGCCGCCGCCCGCTCGCTGCCGTTCGTCGGGTTCAACGTCACGATGCCGTACAAGCAGATCGCACTCGAGCTGTGCGATGAGGTCGCCCAGGTTGCCCGAATCGCCGGGGCGGTCAACACGGTCCACGTCGTGGACGGTGCGCTCATCGGCTACAACACGGATGGCCGCGGGTTGCTCGAGGCACTCGAATCCGAGGCGGGATTCACGCCCGAAGGCAAAGCGGTCGCCGTGCTCGGAGCCGGCGGCGCAGCCTCGTCTGCGATCGTCGCGCTCGTTCTGGGGGGCGCTTCTCGGGTCACGATCGTGAACCGATCGCGCGAGCGCGCCGACGAGCTCGCCGAGAGGGTGGCGCTGCTGGGCAGGGACACGGAGATCGTGTGTTTGCAGCCGGAGGCGTCCGAGACCTCAGTTCGGGAGGCCGACCTGGTGCTCAACGCGACATCGCTGGGCATGAGACCGGACGATCCCAGCCCGTTGCCTTCCGAATGGCTGCGACCGGAACACGTCGTGTACGACCTCGTCTATGCCATCCCCACCAGGCTCGTGGCAGAAGCCCGCGCTATCGGAGCGAACGCCCACGACGGTCTCGGAATGTTGGTGTGCCAAGGGGCAACAGCCGCCGATATATGGAGAGACACCGCTGAATCGCGGATGCCGCGTGACGTCATGCGCCGTGCGGCTGAAGAAGCGATCGCGGCACAGCAGGCGAGATAAGGGGCACACAGATGGCGGCAGCGGGCACTCGGCTTGGACGGACACTCGTCCGTGCCGGTGTCATCACCGAGGACCAACTGACGGAGGCGCTGGGCGCCGCCGAAGGGCGGCCGTTGCCCATCGTGCTCGACGAAATGGGCTTCGCGAGTGAGAGCTCGGTCGCGCAGGCCCTCGCCGAGTCGATGGGGCTCACCTTCGTCGACCTCGGCGTGTACGAGATCGATCCGAACGCCGCGACCAAGATCCCCGTCGACGTCGCCCGGAGATACCGCGCGCTGCCCGTCAAGGTCGCCGAGGACGAACTCGTCGTCGCGATGGCCGACCCCAATGACATCTTCGCGCTCGACGACATCTCGATCATGTCCGGCTACGACGTGCGTCCGGTCGTGGCACTCGAGGCCGACATCCTCGCCGCGCTCGACAAGTTCGCGGCCTCGCAAGCCAACGTCGAAGACATGGTCGGCGACCTCGAAGAGGCAATGTCGATCGGGGCGGAGGATCACGACGACGACGAAGACGACGAGAACACCGCCGTCGCACGCCTTATGAACCAGATCGTGACCGAGGCCATACGCCAGGGCGCCGGCGACATCTACATCGAACCCTACGAGACCGAGCTACGCGTCCGCTACCGCGTCGACGGCGTGTGTCGCGAGGTCTTCACGATGCCCAAGAAGATGCAGCGGCAGTTGATCTCGCGCCTCAAGATCACCTCGGGCATGGACATCGCCGAGCGGCGCGTTCCACAGGACGGGCGGTTCGGCGTCATTCTGGATGGCAAGTCGGTCGACTTCCGCGTCGCGGTGCTCCCGATCATCTGGGGTGAGTTCGCCGTTCTGCGTCTGCTGCGCAAGGACTCGATCATGATGTCGCTCAAGGACCTGGGATTCCTCGAGTACAACATGCGGGCGCTACTCGAAGCGCTCAAGCTCCCGTACGGGGCAATTCTCGTCACGGGCCCGACGGGCTCGGGTAAGTCGACGACGCTGTACGCCGCGATCAACGAGACGAACGACCCCAAGAGCAACCTCATCACCGTCGAGGATCCGGTCGAGTACAGGCTCGCGGGACTCTCGCAGGTGCAGGTGCACGAGAAGGCCGGCCTTACGTTCGCGGCAGCGCTTCGCTCGATCCTTCGCCAAGACCCCGACAAGGTCATGGTCGGCGAGATTCGCGACCGCGAGACTGGGACGATCGCTATCGAGGCCGCGCTCACAGGTCACCTCGTGCTCTCTACGCTGCACACGAACGACGCTCCCTCGGCACTCACGCGGCTTACCGAGATGGGGATCGAGCCGTTCCTCTCGGCGTCCGCCATCACGCTGGTGATGGCGCAGCGCCTCGCCCGCCGCCTTTGCGACTGCAAGGAGGCCTACACGCCGGACCCGACGGCGCTCGATCGCATCGGCTTCGCGTACGACGAGAGAAACCTGCCGACGCTGTATCGCGCCAACGGCTGCAAGAAGTGCAACGGCGTCGGCTACAAGGGGCGCATGGGCGTGCATGAGGTGCTGGTCATGTCGGAGAAGCTCGAACGCCTGGCGGTCGAGAACGCGTCGGCCGACGAGATCAAACGAACCGCGGTCGCAGAGGGCATGCTCACTCTGCGCGAAGACGGGTTCGAGAAATGCAGGATGGGTCAGACTTCGATCGAGGAGATACTGCGGGTGGTGGTGTAGCGGCAGGGGTCGGAAAAGCTGTCCGACCTGCCGATGTGATTTGTGCGACCCTATCTATCGTGGAATGATGAGGCGGCCCGAGCGAGCGGTCTGAGCGACCGTCCGTCGGTCTGCCCAAGGGGGGTCTGGCATGACCGAAACACGGCGACCTGGAGGTGCTCGGTTCCATGGCTGAGAGAGACTTCGGCGACTACTTCATCAGCGACACGGACGAGGACCTCGTCGAGGAAGACGAGGACATCGTCCCGCCAGTCGTGTTGCCCGTGCCTGCGGCGTCAGCTCCTTCGCAGGTTGCGCCGATGACGCCGCCGCCCGCGCCGACACCGCCTGTCGTGGCTCCTGTGGTTCCGGAGACGTCGGCGCCCGCTCCAGCTGTGCCTGCAGTCGACGTCACGCCCGTCGTGGTGCCTGAGGCCGCGGTCGAGCCCGTGGCCGCTCCGGCAGTCGCTCCGAGTGAGGCGACTGCTCCACAGCCGGAGCTGACCCCGCCCGCGCCGGCACCCGCCGCGCCGACCGCGCCCGCCGCCCCGCAGGAGAGCCGCGAAGCGCGTCTCGCCCGCGCGCTCAACGACCTGATGACCGAGAACGTCGACATTCAAGCTGCGGCACTCGTGTCGCTCGACGGCTTCACGATGGCCTCGGCACTGCCCGAGGGCATGCACGAGGACCGGGTCGGCGCGATGTCGGCGGCCATCCTCGGCCTTGGCGAGCGCGCCGCCGCCGAACTCGGCCGTGGGGCGCTTTCCCAGGTGTTCATCGAAGGCGACGGCGGCTACGTGGTTCTGATCGCCGCGGGAAGTCGTGCCGTGCTGACCGCTCTT
>CAYHCN010000038.1:0-10419 GCA_964354945.1 uncultured Eubacteriales bacterium | reverse complement strand
GTCGAACGCGGCAAGACCATCATCATGGTCACCCACGACAATGACATCGCCTCGCGGGTCCGCAAGGCGCTCCACGTGCACGACGGCGAGATCGTCGAAGAGAAGATCCTTCGTCCGCGCGCCCACGCGTAGGGCGGACTCGTGTCCGCCGAACGACATGCGCGCCGCGCACTCCTGAGCCCCAGGTGGTTCAAGGTCGTTCGCGACCTGTGGAGCCACAAGATGCGGACACTGCTCGTCGTCGCGTCGATCGCGGTCGGGGTGTTCGCGGTCGCCGTGGTACTCGGGGGACGGGCGGTACTCCTCGAGTCGTTCAGCGAGGCGTATGCGGGTAGTGTCCCAGCCGAGGCGACCTTCCGCACGAGCGATTTCGGCCAGGAGCTCCTCGACGATGTCAGGCGCCAGCCATACATCCAGTACGGGGACGGGCGGCGCGTCTTCACGCTCCGCTACACCCAGGACTCCCGTCCGACATCCTCGTCGGCGGGCTGGGAAACCCTCTCGGTCGCCGCCCTGCCCGATTTCAGTGCGATGCGAGTGCAGAAGTTCACCCAGGAGCAGGGGACCCAATGGCAGCCCGGCCCCGGTGAGATCGTCATCGAACGCTCCGCCGAGCAGATCGGGAAGTACCGCGTCGGTGATGAGATCACTGTCGAGACTGCAGAGGGGACGCGTCGCACGCTGCGCATCTCCGCGATCGCGCACGACATCAACTCCTTCCCGGCCATGTTCGTCGGCGAGATCACCGGTTACGTCTCGATGGAGTCGCTGAAGGAGTTCGATCAGCCCGAGGAGTTCAACCAGCTGCTCGCGGTGTTCGAGGGCCAGACGACGAGGGCGCGGGCGAGCCGACTCTCCGCGCGGCTCCGGGACAGGGTCATCGAGCCGGCGGGCGTCCAGGTGCTGAACACCAACGTTCCCAATCCCGGGAGCCACTTCCTCGGCGACATCTTCAAGGCCGTCTCGCTCCTGCTTCTCGCGCTCGGCGTTCTGGCCCTCGCGCTCTCCGGCTTCCTCGTGGTGACGACCATCTCGGCGATCATGGCCCAGCAGGTCCGCCAGGTCGGGATCATGAAGGCGATCGGTGGACGACGTCAGCAGGTAGCTTCCATGTACCTGACAATGGTGTTCGTGTACGGAGCGCTAGCCGTCGCCGTGGGCCTGCCGATCGGCTGGACCGCAGGGAAGTGGTTCATCGACTTCGCGGCTGGGCTGCTGAACTTCCCCGTCTACAGCTACATCCCGGGGTGGTACGTGCTGCTGCTGGAGATCGCGGTGGGTATCGCAGTGCCGTTGCTTGCGGCTGCGATCCCGGTGCGCCAGGGAGCCATGATGCCCGTCGCCCGCGCGCTCAGCCAGACGGGCATCTCGGCGGCAGGGTTCGGTCACGGCATCATCGACCGTGCGTTGGGGCTGCTTCGCGGGCTGCCTCGGCCTGTGGCGCTGTCGTTGCGCAACACGTTCCTGCGCAAGGGGCGCCTGGCGATGACGCTCGCGACCCTCGTGCTCGCCTCGGCGGTGGTCATGGCGGTGTTCACCGTGCGCACGTCGATCCTGCAGACCGTCGACGACCTCTCCGCGTGGTGGCGCTACGACACCCAGATCACCTTCGATACGCCCCAGCCCGCGGCCAACGCCGAGAGGCAGGCGCTCAAGGTTCCCGGCATCACCACCGCCGAGACATGGCTCGAGCTGCCCATCGGGCTCAAGCGGCCCGACGGCAGCGAGAATCAGCGCATCTTCGCCATAGGCATCCCGCCCACCAGCGAGTTCGTGAAGCCCAGGCTTGTGAGCGGACGGTGGCTGAAGGCCGACGACAAGAAGGTCGCGGTGGTCAACAGCGACCTGGCCAAAGACGAGCCGCAGCTGCGTCCCGGCAATCGGGTCATGATCAACGTCCGGGGCAAGGAGGAGGAGTTCGAGGTCGTCGGGATGGTCCAGGGGCAGCTGATGGGCCCCGTTGCGTTCATGCCCAAGGACACGCTCGACGGGCTCATCGGCGGTGGCGGCTCGGCCACCAGCCTGCTCGCGAAGACCGAGGACCACACCTCCGACGCGCAGGACACCGCGGCGGCGGACCTCGAAGACCGGCTTGGCGAAGTAGGCATCGCGGTCGCGGGTTCCGAGACGCAGCAGGGGATGGTCCAGCGGCTCGCGGACGAGCTGGGGATCCTGGTCATCTTCCTGGCGATCATGGGCGCGCTGCTCGCGCTGGTCGGCGTCATCGGACTGACGGGGACGATGACCATCAACGTGCTCGAGTCCACGCGCGAGATCGGGGTGATGCGCTCGATCGGGGCGAGCCACTCCGCCATCTTCGGCATCTTCATGACCGAGGCGATCGTGATTGCGGTGATGGCCTGGGCGGCCGGTGCGCTCGTGTCGTGGCCGCTCTCGGTATGGCTCTCCAGCGCGCTTGGCGGCGCGATGAAGATCCCGCTCACCTACGTCTTCTCGTGGCAGGGAGTCGGCATCTGGCTCGGCGCGGTGATCGCGATCGCCGCCTTCGCGAGCATCCTACCGGCATGGCGCGCAGCGCAGATCAGCGTGCGCGACGCCATTGCGTATGAGTAGCTAGCTGGTCGCCGCACCGGTTCGCGTCGCGGGGCTCCGGTTCGTCGCGTACACCACGATGGCGGCCTGGTACGCCACGGGGCAGCTGTTCTGACACACGCCGCAGCCGATGCAGCGCTCGGCGATGACTTCGGGGCGTCCGAGCGACACCCGACGCCCGTCGGGCGCGGTGAAGGTCCCGGTGCGGATGGCGATCGCCTTCTCGGGAACGGGGCAAAGCTCCTGGCAGACGAGGCAGGTTTCGGCGTCGGCCCACGGGATGCACCGATTGCGGTCGATGTAGGCGCGTCCGATGACGGTCGTGCGCTTGGTGGGGAGTGCGAGCTGTCGGATGGCCCCCGTCGGGCAGACCTTGCCGCACTCGTTGCACGACCAGTCGCAGGAGCCGACGCGGTAGTCCATCTGCGGCGTGAACAGTCCCTCGAGACCCGCCGCGGTGACCGCCGGCTGGAGCACATTGGTGGGACAGACCTTCATGCACTGCCCGCACCGGCTGCACAGGGCGAGCAAGTCGTTCTCTGCGCGTCCGCCGGGCGGACGGATGAGGTTCGGGTCGCGCGTCGTGCGAGCGAGACCCGTGTAGGTGAAGAAGCCCAGTGCCGCGGCGGCACCGCCTGCGGCGAGGGCAGAGCGCCGGCTGGGGGAGTACAGCCAACGTGGCGGCCGGGCGCCGACGTGGACCGCGTCGACGGGGCAGACATCGGCACACGCGTAGCAGGCCTGGCATCGCGAGGTGTCCGTGCTGCGGAAGTCCCTGGGAATGGCGTCCATTGGGCATGCCTTCGCGCACTTCGCGCATGAGATGCAGGTCTCCGCGTCCACCACGCGGCCCACGGGGGCGAAGCGGCCGACCAGCCCCAGCAACGCACCCAGTGGGCAGAGGTCGCGGCACCACATGCGCGGCTCGATCCACGAGAGTCCGAGCATCGCGGCGAACACGAGAAGCACTCCGACTTGCATGCGGTAGACGAGCGCATCGGGGAACAGAAGCCGCCCCTCGAGGGCGCCCGTTGCGAAGTCGGTCACCCCTCGAAGCGGAGGTGCCAGATAGGCCACGTCGCCTGCGAGTCGCGTGAGCCGGTCGAGGAGTGGATACAGCAGCACCGTTGCAGTGCGGGTGAGCGTCGCCAGCGGATCGAAGAACAGGTACGCCCCGCTGGCGAAGAGCAGCAGCCCGAATGCGCCGATGAGCACGAAGGTGGGCATCGCGCGAAGCCGTCGACGCGCCTCCTGCGAGAGGCGCCCCGGACCCGTGCTCGGCGTCGTCAGCTCGATGACCGTGCCGGTGGGGCAGGCATAGCCGCAGAACGCACGCCCCGCCACCAGCGGCAAGAGGAGCATCAGGACGGACAGAAGCATCGGGGCGACCCACACCCCGTTGACCGCCGAGTTGATCGCTATGAGCGGGTCGGCGCCCAAGAACACGCCAAGGAACACGCTGCCCAGCGGCCACACCGTCCACGTGAGCAGGACGAAGAACAGCGCGAGAAACGCGATCTGGAAGACGCGGCGGAAGTGATGGACCCGTCGCCTGGGCCTAGGCTTCCCCGTCCCCGCGTGCTTGGCGCTCACGCGGACCGCTTCTCGATGTGCAGCTTCGAGAGGTCGATGGTGCCGAGACCCTGTGCTGCGGCGAGTTCGAGGTAGTCGAGCTCGGTCGGCTTCATGCCGAAGAGCGTCGTGCCGTAGGCGTCCACCGACACCTGACTCGTCCCTGCGATGCACGTCTTGCCCATCCGGACGTCTTCCAGCCCGCCGCCGGTCGGTCCGTTGCGGAAGAGGATGCGGTAGGCGTCGAGTATGACGAGTTGGGGTTTCACGAGGGAGTTCACGTCGACGATCTTCTGGTTGAACTGCTGGTGGATGAGTCCGCGCGTCCCGCCCAGGATGCCCATCAGGTTCTTCATCGACATGGTCAGTCCGGCGAGGCCGTGCGTCTTCGCGCACGGCATGTTGATCACCACGTCGGCATCGAAGATGTCGCCCACCATCGGCCACGACGAGAGCACCCTGCCATCCGGAATCCTGATCGTGTCGTAGTCGCGCCCTGTCAGGACCTTCATCCTGCCGTCGACGCTTCGGACAGCAGTGCTGATTCCGCTGACCGTGTATGCCTGCCGCGCGGGGGAGACAGGACGATCGAACACCGTGACCGAGCGAGCCCCGGCCTGCCAGCACATCTGCACGACCTCGGCGACCGCCTTGGGATTGGTCGTCACTCCGTAGATCGGCTCGCGAGCAGTGAGCACGTTCGGCTTGACGACCACTCGAGCGCCTCGACGGACGAACCGCTCCATTCCGCCGAGCATGGTCACCGCGAGGCGTGTGTTCGTGGCCGGGTCGGTCCCCGTGACCACGGCGATGTCGGGAGGCTTCGGCGCAGGGGTCTCGGTCGCTTCGCCACTGCCCGACGGTTCGGCCGAGCGAGTCGCCTCGACGGGGGCGCTCGGGGCCGGTGCCCCAAACTCGCGGGTCAGCTCCCGCGCGTGTCGGCCTTGCGACCACTCGAGCGCACGCGCGCAGCCCGAAAGCCCGCCCACGCATGTGGCGAGCGTGCACACGCCCAGGAGACGACAGAACTCACGACGCTCCATGTGGCCCTCCGAGGGCAGACGCCGAGTGTATCTGAAGCTTACAGCGCGGCGCCCGCGGAGGCATGTCCCGCTCGAAGTGGAGCGTCGAGACCCCAGCCGCGTTCGCGCAAGTCGATGGGGCATGCTATAGTTGCCCGCGGCGGGCCGAAAGGGTCCGAAGGATTGCGACGTGACAAGCCGCATTTCTTGCGGAACAGTCGCGTCGTTTTGTTTTGCCCCGAAGATGGGGCGAGAGGATGGGTTTGCATGGCAGAAGGTAAGGTCAAGTGGTTCAACGCTGACAAAGGCTACGGCTTCATCGAGCGCGAGGGTGGCGACGACCTGTTCGTTCACTTCAGCGAGATCCAGGGTGACGGCTTCAAGACTCTCGACGAGGGTCAGGCTGTCTCCTTCGAGGAGGCCACCGGTCAGAACGGCAAGCAGCAGGCGACCAAGGTCCGCCCGCTCTAGTCGTTAGTCCGACGCGAACTTCCAGAACCGGGTGGCTCAAGCTGAGCCGCCCGGTTCTCGCTTTTCGGTATCGTGCTTCCGAGGGTAGGCGGGGCCGAGAAGTCCGAGACGGCGGTAGTCGGATCGCGAGGGACTGGCAGTGGCGAGGTACGTTGCACTTCTCCGAGGTGTGAACGTTGGCGGTCATCGTCGGGTGGCGATGGCCGATCTGCGCGCGGTGCTCGAGAGCCTGGGCTTCTCCGACGTGCGCACCTATCTCCAGAGCGGCAACGCCGTCTTCAGCACAGAGCCCGGCGACTCCGCGCACCTCGCCGCACAGATAGCAGACGCGCTTGCGGGGAAGACGGGCGAGCACATCGACGTCCTCGTGCTGAGCGCCGGGGACATGGCGGCAGCAGCCGCTGGGAATCCGTTCCTCGCGGAGCTCCCGGCCGACGCGGTCGACCCCACGCACCTCCACGTGGTCTTCCTGTTCGAAGAACCCTCCCCCGAGCTTGCCGCTTCGCTCGACCCGCCGGGCTTTGAGGGCGAGTGCGCCGAGCTGGTCGGCGGGCTGGTGTACCTTCACCTTCCGTACGGCGCAGGCAGAACCAAGCTCACCAACGCCTACTTCGAGCGTGCGTTTGGCATCCGGGCCACGGGTCGCAACTGGAACACGGTCACCGCGCTCGCGGAGGAAGGAGCCGGCTGATGTCGCCTGAGGCGCCACAACACGACGCCGCCGGCGCGCGCGCCTCGGTCACCGTTCGCATCGCGGCGGCCGAGGACAACGTGCTGCTTGCCGAGCTCGGCGCCAGGACCTTCTACGACGCGTTCGCCGCCGATAATGATCCGGGCGACATGGTGGCCTACATGACCCAGGCATTCGGGCCCGAGATACAAGCCGCCGAACTCGCCGAGCCTGAAACGACCTTCCTGGTCGCCGAGAGCGGTGGCTCACCGGTCGGCTACGCGAGGCTGCGCCGGGGTCCGGCTCCGGAAGCCGTCCCAGGTTCGCGGCGAATGGAGCTCGGCCGACTGTACGCGGAGCGCGAATGGATGGGGCAGGGTGTGGGTCGGGCGCTGATGGAGTCGGCTCTCGGCATCGCGGCCGCCGAGGACTGCGACGTGATCTGGCTCTCCACGTGGGACCGCAACTCACGTGGAATGGCGTTCTACGGTCGGTGGGGGTTCGAGATCGTCGGCGAGCAGGACTTCCTCGTCGGCACGGACCTGCAGCACGACTTCCTATTGGCACGCCCGGTCACCGGCGGGTGAACGCGTGAGTGACAGGCGCCAGCCCCCTTTCGAGTGCCCCGTCTGCGGTGCGCCCCTCGCTCGCACCGGCGAGACGTTCGCCTGCGCCTCGGGCCACTCGTTCGACGTCGCGCGCGAAGGCTATGTGAACCTCCTGCCACCGCAGCACCGAACTCGGGGCATCGAGGGCGACACGGCTTCTATGATCCAGGCGCGCCGGCGGTTCCTCGAGGCGGGACACTATGCCCCGTTGCGCCGGCTGCTTGCCGAGACCGCGCTCGCAGCTCTCGGCCACGCCGCCGAACCCGAAACCGGCGTGATGCTCGAGGTGGGCTGCGGCGAAGGCTACTACCTTGGAGGGGTCGGCGAGGCGCTCGCCGCGTCGTGGGGCAACGTGCAGCGGCTCGGCATGGACCTATCGAAGGCCGCGGTGAAGGCGGCCGCCAAGCACTACCCCGACGCGACGTTCTTCGTCGGCGACGTGAACAAGCGGATCTACCTTGAGGACGACAGCATCGACGTGCTGCTCGACGTGTTCGCTCCGCGCAACCCCGCCGAGTTCGCGCGGGTGCTTCGACCGACGGGCTCCCTCGTGATCGCGATTCCTGGCGACACCCATCTGGCGAGCCTCCGGTCGGCCCATGGGCTGCTCGACATCCAAGAGGACAAGGAAGCGAAGGTTCTCGCGCGTCTCGAGGGTCGTTTCAGTCTCTCGGCCCGCACCGAGCTGCGCTGCGATCTGGCGTTGTCCGGCGCGGATGTGGCGGATCTCGTGGCCATGGGACCCAACCAGTGGCATCGAGCGCCCTTGGGGGACGGACAGACCCTCCAACCGATGGTCACCGAGGCCTCATTCATCCTGTTGACTTTGAGCCCGAGCCGGTAGGATTCTCCGGCGCAGCAGCGTAGAATGAGCTACCCGCGGCCGGCACCGCGCGCTTGCATGCAAACCGAGGAGTTCAACATGTGGCGCGGATTCGGCAGCGATAATCACGCGACCGTCCATCCAGCTGTGCTCGAGGCGATCGATAGCGCCAACGTCGGGCACGCGCACGGGTATGGCGACGATCCCTGGACGCAGCGAGCGACGGAGCTTCTCGGCGCCGAGTTCGGCGGCGGGGTCCAGGTCGCGTTCGTGTTCAACGGCACCGGAGCGAACGTCGTCGGCCTCGCGTCCAACGCTCGGCGGTGGGAGAGCGTCATCTGCCCCGAGACCGCGCATCTGAACACCGACGAGTGTGCGGCACCGGAACGCCTCGGCGGGCTCAAGCTCGTCCCGGTTGCCACGCCCGACGGCAAGCTCACCCCCGAACTCGTCGAGCCCAACCTCACCGGGTTCGGTTTCGAGCACGCCGCCCAGCCCCGGGTCATCTCCATCTCGCAAGTGAGCGAGCTTGGCACCGTCTACACCCCCGACGAGATCCGCGCGTTGTCAGACCTCGCCCACGCCCACGGAATGATCGTGCACATGGACGGGGCGCGCATCGCCAACGCGGCGGTATCGCTCGGCTGCTCGATGAAGGAGATGTGCACCGACCCCGGAGTGGATCTGCTGAGCTTCGGCGGGACGAAGAACGGGATGCTATTCGGCGAGGCCGTCGTGCTCTTCGGCGACGCGATCACCGACGACCTTCGGTTCGTGCGCAAGCAGATGGCCCAGCTCGCGAGCAAGATGCGGTTCGTCTCGGCGCAGTTCATCGCGATGCTCGAAGACGGACTGTACCTGCGATGCGCGGCGCACGCGAACACCATGGCCGCTCGGCTCGCCGACGGGCTTCGCGCCAAGGGTGTCGAGATAGCGTACTCGGTCGATGCGAACGAGATCTTCGCAGTGCTGCCGAGAACGCGCATCGGCGAGCTGCAGAAGCAGTTCCACTTCTACACGTGGGAAACGCAGCGCGATCTCGTGCGCCTGGTGACCTCGTGGGACACTGAGGTCGCCGAGGTCGACGCGCTAATCGCCGCCGTCTAGCGGACTGTCACTCGCGCGGCGCCTACTTCGCGCGCCCCTGGACCCGGTACAGCCCGCCTCGCAGATCGGTGAGGTAGAGCTCCTGGTTCTCGTCCACGCCGAAGCTGCTGATGCTGAGATCGGTGTTGAGAAGCCGCGCCGTGTCGGTGACGACCATCTTTCCGAACCCGCGTCCGTACTGCCGGCGCGCGGCCCCGATCCAGCCCTTGACGTAGTCCGCGTAGAGGTAGGTTCCGGCGAGTGCCGGGAAGTCCTTGCCTCGGTACACGTAGCCGCCGGTCACCGACTCTCCGGTGGGGTGGGGATACTCGACCACGGGGAACGTGAAGCCCTTGCGCGTCGTAGCGGTCGAGTCGGGCGGGTAGGGGTGGGTGCCCTCCCACTTGCGCCATCCGTAGTTGAGGTCCGCGGCGCTCGCAGGCGCCAAGTCGATCTCCTCCCACCGGCCCTGGCCCACGTCGCCGATCCATAGGTCCTTGGTCTCGGGATCGAAGGAGAAGCGCCACGGGTTGCGCAGGCCCTTCGCCCAGATGATGTTCTTGGGGTAGACCGCCGTCGGGTAGGGGTTGTCCTTGGGCGCCGAGTACTTCGCGCCGGAAACGTCGATGCGCAGCATCTTGCCGAGCGGCGAGGCGAGGTTCTGCGCCCGGTTCTCGGGATCTCCCGCGCTGCCACCGTCGCCCATCCCCACGTACAGCATCCCGTCGGGCCCGAACTGGATGCAGCCTCCGTTGTGGTTGGAGTAGGGCTGCTGGATGTACAGCAGCCTCGTGGGACCCGCGAGCTTCGGCGTGTCCGATGACGGAGGCGACGCTACGTAGCGGGCGACGACCGTGTTGCCCCTCGCGTCGGTGTAGTCCACGTAGAAGCGCCCCGAGGTCTTGTAGTCAGGTGCGAACGCCAGGCCGAGTAGCCCGCGCTCCCCGCCGGTGGAGACGAGCGAGGTGACGTCGAGGAATGCGCCCGGTGCGATCGTCCGTCCCCGCACCACCCGTACCTTGCCGGTCTGCTCGACGACGAACAGCCTGCCCGAACCGTCTGCTGCGTTCGTCACGTAGAGTGGCGACGAGAAGCCATCGGCGACCTTGGAAAGCGATAGCTTCAGCTCGGAGAGCTGCACGTACTCGCCGGGCGCGCCGCCTGTTGCCTGCGCGGATGATGTGGCCGTCTCGCTCGTGTTCGGGGTCTGGGTTGCCGGTGCTGTGGTCTGGCCAGTGGTGACTGTCGGCTCGCCGCCGCGGCCCGGTAGCGTGCAGCCGGACACGACCAGTACAGCAGCCACCAGTGCGCAGACGGCGACCGCGGGACGTCGGATGGATCTCATGCGCGTTCCTCGGCGAGAGCCTTGATGGCCGCCACGACGTCGTCGGCGTGACCCTCCACCTTCACCTTCGGCCACACCCGGACGATCCGTCCCTCCGGGTCGATCAGGAACGTCTTGCGCTTGGCGGACAAGCCGAGAACCTCGCGGGCCCCGAAGGCATCGATGACGATCTTGTCGGGATCGGGGACCATCGGGAATGTGAGTCCGAACTTGTCGATGAACTTGCGCTGCGTCTCAGGCTTGTCGGCGCTCACGCCCACAACGAGGGC
>CAYHCN010000037.1:0-10542 GCA_964354945.1 uncultured Eubacteriales bacterium | reverse complement strand
GCAATGGCCGAGGACGAAGAGCTCGCGATGGTGTTCCAGTACCGGTTCGCGCACGGGGAGGGGCTCGCGGGCCACGCTATCGGCAACCTCATCCTGGCGGCGCTGACCGACATCGAGGGCGACTTTCCCTCGGCGATCGAAGCCGCGGGCCGCCGGCTGCGGGCGAGAGGCCACGTGTACCCGTCCACGCTGACCGACGTAGTCCTCCACGCGTGCGACCGCGCAGGCCAGCCGCTCTCGGGGCAGGCGCTCATCGCCGCGAACCCCGACGCGATCGCTCACGTCACCATCGAGCCGGACGAGCCCACGGCGTACGCGCCCGCTCTCGCCGCGCTCGCCGATGCGGACGTCGTCGTCATGGGCCCCGGCTCTCTGTTCACCAGCATCATCCCGAACTTCCTGGTGGGGGGTATGGCCGAGGCCCTGAAGTCCTCGGGTGCCCGCCGCATCTACGTGTGCAATGTCGCGAACCTGCGGGGCGAGACACGAGGACTCACCGCCGCCGAGCACGTGGAGGCCCTGGTGGACCACGGCCTTGCGGGTGCGATCGACGTGGCCATCATCCACGCGACCGACGCTGCCACGCACAAGGTGTGCGATGATGCCGAGACCGAAATCGAGTCCGTGTGCGTGACCGAGGAACAGCTCGAGCGCATCGCCGAGCTCGTTCCACAGGTCGTCGTCGCAGACCTCGCCGACGTGGAGCATCCCGCGCGGCACGACCGCCAACGGTTGCTTCGCGTCCTCGAAGGGGTGGTCAGCTAGATGTCCTTCACCGCAGAGGTGAAAGACGAGCTCTCCCGCATCGAGCCCCGCAAGGCGTGCTGCCTGAAGGCAGAGCTTGCCGCGCTGGTTCGTATCGAGGGGACCCTGCACATCACCGGGCCGGGCCGCTACCGCCTCGAGATCGCCACGGAGACCGCCCCGGTCGCCCGGACAGTCATCAAGCTCCTGCACAAGGTGTACGGGCTCAAGACCGAACTCACGGTGCGCCGCAGCGTGCTGCACAAGACCAACAACTACCTCATCACCGTGCCCACGCAGCCCAAGCTTCCCAAGGCCCTCTCCGAGCTGGGTGTGCTCGACGAGTCGGAAGGTTTCACCGTCGGAATCTCGCCGAACCTCGTGAAGCGGGAGTGCTGCGCGATCGCCTACCTAAGAGGCTCGTTCCTCGGCGGCGGCTTCGTAGCCGACCCACGCGGGGACTTCCACTTCGAACTCACCGCCGAGACCGAGCAGCTTGCCGAGGACCTCGTCGCGCTGATGAAGCGCTTCGACATCGAGGCTCGCGTCGCTCAGCGCCGAGGTACGTACGCGGTGTACCTCAAGGGCGCTGAGCCGATCGTCACGTTCCTCGCCCTCGTCGGCGCGCACCGTGCGCTGCTGCGCACCGAGGACGTCCGCATCATCAAGTCGATGCGCAACGACGTGAACCGCATCGTCAATGCCGAGCTCGCCAACCAGCAGAAGACCGCCGAGGCTGCGGTGGGCCAGCTCGACGCCATCAACACCCTGGTCGACACCATGGGGCTGGAGAGCATCCCGCCGGCGCTCCGGGAGCTGGCGGAGCTTCGCCTTGCGAACCCGGACGTGTCGCTCCGGGAATTGGGCGAGCTTGCAGAGCCGCCTCTGACGAAAAGTGCGGTATACCATAGGGTAAGGCGCATCGAGGAGCTCGCCGCCGAGGTGTCGGCGCGCAAGCGTCCTAACAATCGAGGGAGGTCAGCGCGCGGCCGGTAGAGGCCGAGCGGTTTCTGGTAGCTACGCGGCAGCGATTCGACGACTGCCGCGCGGACCGAGGAGGGGTTGTTCTTGACGATCAAGGTCGGTATCAACGGGTTCGGTCGTATCGGGCGTCTCGCATTCCGCGCCATGGCGGAGGATCCTGCCATCGAGATCGTTGCGGTCAACGACCTCACCGATGCGAAGACACTCGCGCACCTGCTCAAGTACGACTCGATCCACAAGAAGTTCTCGCACGACGTCACAGTGACCGACGAAGGCTTCGACGTGCACGCCAAGAACCTCCTCGGCGAACTGATAGGCGCGAAGAAGAGCGTGAAGGTGCTCGCCGAGCGCGATCCGGGCAAGCTGCCGTGGGCAGATCTGGGCGTCGACCTCGTCGTCGAGTCCACCGGCTTCTTCACCGACGCTGAGAAGGCAAAGGCCCACATCAATGCGGGCGCTAAGAAGGTCATCATCTCGGCACCGGCCTCCAACGAGGACATCACCATCGTCATTGGCGTGAACGACGACCAGTACGACGCCGCCAAGCACAACATCGTGTCGAACGCGTCATGCACCACGAACTGCCTTGCGCCCTTTGCCAAGGTGCTTCGGGACTCATTCGGCCTCAAGGCCGGCTTCATGAACACGATTCACTCGTACACCAACGACCAGGTCATCCTGGACTTCCCGCACAAGGACCTCCGTCGTGCCCGTGCCGCGGCGATGTCGATCATCCCGACGTCGACGGGCGCCGCAAAGGCCATCGGCCTGGTCATGCCGGACATGAAGGGCAAGCTCGATGGCATGTCGATGCGCGTCCCGACTCCCGACGGCTCGGTCGTCGACCTCGTCGCCGAGCTCGAGACCACAGTCACCAAGGACGACATCAACTCGGCGATGAAGGCTGCTGCGGAGGGGCCCATGAAGGGGATCCTCGAGTACTGCGAGGACCCGATCGTCTCGGTGGATGTGGTGGGCAACCCCGCGTCCTCGGTGTTCGACTCGCTCCAGACGATGGTCATGGGCGGTTCGGGCACCTTCGTGAAGTGCGTGTCGTGGTACGACAACGAGTGGGGCTACAGCAACCGCGTGAGGGACCTCGTCAAGATCATGATGGCCTAGGCTTTCTCGGCGGATCGGATGTCATCGCGGGGCTCCGTAGAGGAGCCCCGCGTGTTTCGAGAGGGACGAGATGTTCGACAAGAAGACGATCAAGGACGTGGACGTCCGAGGGAAGCGCGTCCTCGTGCGCGTGGACTTCAACGTACCGATGCACGACGGCTCGGTGACCGACGACTCTCGTGTCCGAGCGGCGCTTCCGACGCTGCGCTACCTCGTGGACCATGGGGCCAGAGTCATCCTGATGAGCCACCTCGGCAGGCCGAAGGGTGAACCCGACCCGCAGTTCTCGCTTCGGCCCGTGCGCCGGACGCTGCAGCGCCTGCTCGGCCGCAACGTCGCGTTCGTCGACACGACGGTCGGGCCTGAGGCCGCCGAAGCAGTCTCCCGCATGGTCGACGGCGAGATCCTCATGCTCGAGAACGTCCGGTTCAACGCTGGCGAGAAGGCCAACGATCCCGAGTTCGCGAAGCAGCTGGCCGCCCTCGGCGACATCTACGTCGACGACGCGTTCGGCGCCGCGCATCGTGCCCACGCCTCCACGGCGGGCGTCGCGGAGTACCTGCCCGCGTATGCGGGGCTGCTGCTCTCGAGGGAGGTCGAGACTCTCACCGACATGCTGCTCGACCCACAGCGCCCGTTCGTGGCGATCCTCGGGGGGAGCAAGGTGTCCGACAAGTTCGGAGTCATCGACCGGCTGATCGATTCGGTAGACGCGCTGCTCATCGGCGGCGGCATGGCGTTCACGTTCCTCGCCGCAAAGGGTATCGAGACCGGCAAGTCGATCGTGGAGGCCGACTGGATCGAGCCCGCGAAAGAGATGCTCGCCAAGGCCGCCGCGAAGCGGGTGAACCTCGTGCTGCCGGTGGATTTCGTGATCGCTGACGCGATCGCTGACGACGTCGATACGAAGGTCGTTGGTCGCGAGGAGATCCCCTCGGAGATGATGGGGCTCGACATTGGGCCGACCACCATCGAGCTGTTCAAGGGCGAGATCTCGCGCGCAAAGACCATCTTCTGGAACGGCCCGATGGGCGTGTTCGAGATGGCGCCGTTCGAGGCAGGGACCCGGGAGGTCGCGATCGCGGTCGCGCGCAACAACCGGGCGGTCTCGGTCATCGGTGGCGGCGACTCCGTCGCCGCGCTCAAGAAGTTCGACCTCGAAGAGCGGGTCACGTTCGTATCGACTGGCGGCGGTGCATCGATGCAACTCGTCGAAGGCAAGCCGCTACCGGGCGTCGAAGCGCTGCTCGACACGTAGAGGGATCGCGCACTCGCGAAGCGCGGTGCGGATCGAGAGACGACGGAAGGGGAGGGCCGATGAGCGAACGCATGCCCATCGTTGCCGGAAACTGGAAGATGAACACGACGCCTCGCCAAGGCGCGGCGCTCGTTCAAGACCTCGTATGGGACCTTGAGGAGGTCAGCGGCGTCGAGGTCGTGGTGTGCCCGCCGTTCACGGGGCTGTATGCCGTCTCGGTGGTCATCGCCAACGAGAAGACCGAGATCGAACTCGGAGCCCAGAACATGTTCTGGGAGGAGAAGGGCGCCTACACCGGCGAGATCTCGGCGCAGATGCTCCTCGACGTGGATTGCCGCTACGTCATCGTCGGGCACTCGGAGCGCCGCGAGTACTTCGCCGAGACCAACGAGATCGTGAACCGCAAGGCGAAGGCGGTCTTCGCCGCGGGGATGACGCCGATCGTGTGCGTCGGAGAGTCGCTCGAGACCCGCGAGGCGGGCGAGACCGAATCCTTCGTGCGCACCCAGGTTCTGGAGAGCTGTGCGGGGTTCGGTGCAGAGGAGGCGTTGAAGCTCGTCGTCGCGTACGAGCCCATCTGGGCGATCGGCACGGGACGCACGGCCGTCCCCGAGCAGGCCAACGACGTCGCACGGAGCATCCGAGCCACCATCGGGGCGATGTACTCACCCGCCGCGGCCACCGAGGTCCGCATCCAGTATGGCGGCTCGGTGACCCCCGAGAATGCCGCGATGTTCTTCGGCGAGCCCGACATCGACGGGGCGCTCGTCGGAGGGGCTTCGCTGACTCGCGACTCCTTCACCGCGATCGCCTCCGCAGCGGCCCGGTAGGCGCATCCCTACTCCATGCGAAACCTCCCCGCGGCACTGATCATCCTCGACGGCTACGGTGTGGCCGACGCCTGCGCGACGAATGCTGTGGCGCTCGCCAGGAAGCCACACCTCGACGAGCTGTGGGCCGCGTGGCCACACACGACGCTGACCGCGAGCGGCCTTGCCGTGGGGCTTCCCGAAGGGCAGATGGGCAACTCCGAGGTCGGGCACCTGAACATCGGGGCGGGGCGCGTCGTCTACCAGGAGCTCACCCGGATCGACCTCGCCATCAGGGACGGTTCGCTGCCAGAGAACGCGGTGCTGAGGCAGGCCATCGACGCGGCCGTGAACGGCGGCCGGGTCATTCACTTCATGGGTCTGCTTTCCGACGGCGGGGTCCACAGCCACATCGAGCACCTGTATGCGCTGCTCAAGATGGCCAAGGCACGCGGTGCCACGGACATCGTCGTGCACTGCTTCCTCGACGGCCGCGACGTTCCCCCCGAGAGCGGGCTCGGCTACGTTGGGGCGCTCGAGGGGTTCCTCGGCGAGCTGGGCGTCGGATCCATCGGCACGGTCATGGGCCGCTACTACGCGATGGATCGCGACAACCGGTGGGACCGCGTGGAGAAGGCGTGGCAGGCCATCGTGCTCGGGGAGGGTATCGTCGGCGATTCCGGCCCCGCAGCCGTAGAGCGCAGCTACGCCGAGAAGGTGACCGACGAGTTCGTGGTACCCGCAGTCGTGGGACCGGCCTGCGTGGCCGAGGGCGACTCGGTGGTGTTCTTCAACTTCCGCCCCGATCGTGCCCGCGAGATCACCCGGGCGTTGGTCGATCCGACGTTCGAAGGCTTCACGCGGCCGGTGTTTCCGGCAGTCCACTTCGTGTGCCTCACCGAGTACGATCCCACGATCCCCGCGCCGGTGGCGTTCCCAAAGGAGCTACCTCGGCACGTTCTCGGCGACTTGCTCGCCGAGAACGGTCTCAAGCAGCTTCACGTCGCCGAGACCGAGAAGTACGCTCACGTGACGTTCTTCCTCAACGGCGGCGTGGAGACGCCCAAGGTCGGCGAAGAGCGGATCCTCGTGCCCAGTCCCAAGGTGGCGACCTACGACCTCAAGCCGGAGATGAGCGCCCCTCAGGTGACTGAGGTCCTCGTAGATGCGATCCACGAGGAGCGTGCTGACGTCTACCTGGTCAACTACGCGAACGGCGACATGGTGGGCCACACCGGCGTGCTCGACGCCGCCATTCGGGGTGTCGAGGCCGTCGACGCGGGCGTCGGGGCGGTGATCGAAGCGATCCGCGCCAAGAGCGGGGTCGCGATCGTCACCGCGGACCACGGCAACGCGGAGTGCATGGTCGACAAGGACGGCTCCACGCCGTTCACGGCACACACGCTGTCGCAGGTGCCGATGATCGTGGTCGCCGACGGCGTGAGCGGGCTCGCTGACGGCGGCATCCTGGCCGACGTCGCGCCGACCCTGCTCGAGCTGCTCGGGGTCGACAAACCCGCAGAGTGGACGGGGCGGAGCCTGCTGCTATACTGATGCACCGCTGTGCCGACGTGGCCAGCGGTACTCGTGTGCAAGGAGACTCGTCGTGATCGCACTGTTCTACGCAGCGATGCTGGTGTTCGTGCTGGCTTCGGTCGCCCTCGTCGTACTCATCCTGCTCCACTCGGGCAAGGGCACGGGCGTGTCGGAGATGTTCGGCGGCATGCTGCCGTCGACGTCGACGGGTACGGGCATCATCGAGAAGAACCTCGACCGGATCACAGTGACCACTGCCATAGTCTGGACGGTCTGCCTGCTCATCATGATGGTCGCGTATCCACAGCTCTAGCCCAACCGCTCCGTCGGGGCATCGAAGGCATACACGAGGCGCGCTCAGATGAGCGCGCCTCTATTCATTTCCAGCGCTCTTGTAGCCAACTACCTCTTGCAGTCGCTCTCAACTAGGTGGACACTTTGCCCGGGACCGCGTCCATCGAAGAGTCCAGCGGTTCCGCGCGTGCTGCCAATCGGGGGAGTCCTTAGGGGTTTGGTTCTCGTCGGGCAGCAGTCCTGTTCGCGTTGAAGGGAGGCCGCAAGGTGCCAGCACGCTGGAAGACTAGCGTTGGGCTGCTCGTTGTCGTAGCGCTCATCGCCTCGCTATCCCTCGCCGGCTGTTCGCCGACTGAGGGTGGCGGGAATCAGAGTCAGAGCGGTACAGAGGTTCAAAAGGGCGGCACGATGTCGTACTACGTCGGTGAGCCGGCGTACATCGACCCGTACAACACGCAGGAGTCTGAAGGCACCGCCGTCGAGCAGTCGCTGTTCGACAGCCTGACTAAGGTCGACCCGCTCGACGCGACGAAGGTCCTCCCTGCGGCCGCCGAGTCGTGGGAGCCGAACTCCGACGCCACCGTCTGGACGTTCAAGCTCAACCAGGGCGGCAAGTACTCCGACGGCACGCCTGTCACCGCGAACGACTTCATCTACGCGTGGAACCGCATCGTGAGCCCGAAGACGGTCAACACCCTGACCAAGAAGGCCGATCCGTCGGTCCTCGGGTACCACCTGTCGTTCGTACAGGGTTATGACGATGTCCAGTCGGGCAAGATCCCGGAGCTGACGGGCATGAAGGCCGTCGACGACTACACCCTCGAGATCACCTTGTCGAAGCCGTTCGCCGACTTCGCGTACGTCTGCGCCCACCCCGCGCTCGCGCCGGTGCCGAAGAAGTACGTCGAGGGCGGCGTCGACTACAACGGCACCAAGGTCGCCTACGGCGATATGCCGATCGGCAACGGCCCGTTCAAGATGGCGGAGCCGTGGAAGCACAGCCAGTACATCAAGGTCGTCGCCAACGAGAACTACTGGGCCACCAAGCCCAACATCGACGGCGTCGAGTTCAAGATCTTCAAGGACGTCGAGACCGCCTACACCGAGTTCGAAGCCGGGAACCTCGACTTCACGCAAGTCGGTGAAGGCAAGATCAAGGACGCAGTCGCCAAGTACGGCGAGTCCGAGAATGGCTACACGGTCAACCCGCAGAAGCAAGTCCTGTTGGGTGAGGAGAACGCCACGTACTACATGATCTTCAATGAGAAAGACGCCACATTGAAGAACCAGAAGCTTCGCGAGGCGCTCTCTCTGGCCATCAACCGCCAGGCCATCTGCGACGTCGTCTTCGACGGCACTCGAGCCCCGGCCGACAACATCGTTCCTCCGGGAATCGCCGGCTACGTCAAGGGCACGTGGAAGAACGCGGCCTACGACGTCGATGCTGCCAAGCAGGCGCTCGCAGATGCCGGGTACCCTGAGGGCAAGGGTCTCGGGACCATCAAGCTGTCGTTCAACAGCGGCGCCGGTCACGAGAAGATCATGGAACTCGTGCAGGCCGACTGGGAGAAGATCGGCGTCAAGTCGACGTTCGACTCCGCCGAGTTCGCCGTCTACCTGAAGCAGCTCGATGCAGGCAAGTTCCAGGTCGCGCGTCTCGGCTGGATCGCCGACTACCCGATCATGGACAACTTCCTGTTCCCGCTGTTCACGACGGGTTCGGGCGACAACAAGTCGCAGTACAGCAACCCGGACGTTGACAAGGGCCTCGAGGCGGCTCGTGCGATCACTGATCAGACTCAGCGCCTCCAGGCATACCAGGATCAGAACGTCACGATCGCCGAGAACATGCCCGTGGCGCCGATCATGTTCTACAAGCACCACCACGTTGGGTCGAGCCGTCTGAACGAATTCACGTACGATCCGTCGGGCATTCCGGACTTCGTGAGCGTTTGGATCACCGGCGGAAGCGCTGCCAAGTAGCTAGGAGCGCTAGTCACATAGTGCAGAGGGGGTGGCAGGACACCACCAGGTGTCCTGCCACCCGTCCGTACGGCGTCAGAAACGGATCACGACTCCATGGGCCAGTACATCTTCCGCCGGCTGTTGCAGTTCATACCTGTGTTCTTCGGCGTGACGCTGCTGCTCTTCCTGATAAGCACGTATCTCCCGGGGGCTGACCCCATCCAGCTGAGGGTGGGAGAGAAGGCGATCTCGCCCCAGCTGCGTCAGCAGCTTCTGCACGAGTTCGGTCTCGACAAGCCGTGGTACGAGCAGTACTTCGACTACCTCAAGAATCTCGCTCAGGGAGACCTCGGCGTTTCCCTCAACAATGGGCGGTCGGTCAACCAGATCCTCAAGGAGACCTATCCCTACACGATCAAGCTGGCGTTCGCCGCGATCTTCATAGAGATCATCGTCGGTCTGGGTGCCGGCATCATCTCGGCGCTCAAGCAGTACTCGTTCTGGGACGTCTTCGTCACCTTGACTACGTCAATCCTCGTGTCGCTCCCTGTCTTCTGGCTGGGCCTGTTGCTGCAGTACGGCTTCGGCATCTGGCTGAAAGACGCAACGAACGGCGCGTTCTACCTGCCGATCTCCGGAGCTTCGGGGCCACCATTCCCCGACTTCGCGTACCTCATCCTGCCCGCGATCACGCTCGCTGCCGTGTCGACCGCCTACGCCGCACGTATCACCCGCAGCCAGCTTCTCGAGGTCAACGGCCAGGACTACATCCGGACTGCGTACGCCAAGGGCGTTTCATCGAGGAAGGTCCTGTGGAGTCACTCGATGAAGAACACCCTGATTCCGGTCGTCACGTTCATCGGCCTGGACCTTGGCGCGATGCTCTCGGGCGCCATACTCACCGAGACCGTGTTCAACTGGCCGGGCGTGGGCTACACGATCTACCGCGCGATCGGTCAGCGCGACTTCCCGGTCGTGCTCGGCGGCGTGACAGTGATCCTCATCGCCGTCATGCTCGTGAACCTGATCGTCGATGTCTCGTATGCATTCCTGGATCCGAGGATCCGCTACGGCGGCGGAACGAGGTGATGCGACGTGACTGATGCACAGGCAACGGCAGGGACCGTCTCAACCGCCAAGCCCCGCACCCTGTGGGGCGACGCGTGGAGGCGGCTGCGCAAGAACAAGCTTGCCGTCATCGCGCTCGGCTACATCCTGATCGTCGCGCTCGCCGCGGTGACCGCCGACTTGTGGGTCCCCCAGCTCTTCGGGGATCCCCGGAAGATCGACACTACGACGGCGGCTCAGGAGCGGCTCCAGCCTCCGACAGCCGAGCACCCGATGGGCACCGACGCTCTCGGCCGAGACATCTTCGGCCGCGTCGTCTACGGTGCCCGAATCTCGCTGTCCGTCGGACTGCTCGCCGTAGTCATCTCAGTGGTGATCGGCACGGCCTTGGGGGCGATCTCCGGCTTCTATGGAGGCGGCTTAGATGCCACGGTGATGCGCGTCACCGACATCTTCCTCGCGTTCCCGTACATCCTGTTCTGCATTCTCATCTTGGCGATGCTTCCACCCACTGTGCGCGGCATCGGCCCGGTGGTCCTCGCCATCGGCCTGCTTGGGTGGCCGAGCTTCGCCCGACTGTTCCGCAGCTCGGTGCTGTCGACGAAGGAGAACGACTACGTCGACGCGGGCCGAGCGCTCGGAGCGGGTGACAGCCGACTGATGTTCCGCCACATCGCGCCGAACGCGCTGGCTCCGGTCATCGTCTACGCGACGATGTCGATCGGTGGCGCCATCCTTACTGAGGCGGCGCTGTCGTTCCTC
>CAYHCN010000036.1:0-10687 GCA_964354945.1 uncultured Eubacteriales bacterium | reverse complement strand
GTCGCCGGAGCAGGTCCACGAGTACTGCGCCGAGGCGATCGAGAAGCGCGGGGAGCTGCCCTACGAGATCGACGGCGTGGTCGTGAAGGTCGACAGCGTCGCGCTTCAGGAGGAGCTGGGCTACACGAGTAAGGCTCCGCGGTGGGCGATCGCGTTCAAGTTCCCGCCCGAGGAGAAGACCACTCGGCTCCTGGACGTCATGGTCTCGGTGGGACGCACCGGGGTGCTCACACCGTTCGCGGTGTTCGAACCGGTGCTCGTGTCGGGGTCGACGATCCGCAAGGCGACGCTTCACAACGAGGACGAGGTCCGCCGCAAGGGGGTGCTCATCGGCGACACGATCATCGTGCGCAAGGCCGGCGACGTGATCCCCGAAGTCGTCGGGCCGGTGCCCGGTCTGCGGGACGGGAGCGAGCGGGAGTTCGCGATGCCCTCGACGTGTCCCTCGTGTGGCGGGCCGGTATGGCGCGAGCCTGACGAGGTCGCCGTGAGGTGCACGAACGTCGCCTGCCCCGCCCAGCGGCACGAGCGCCTCATCCATTGGACGAGCCGCGGGGCGATGGACATCGACGGAATGGGCGAGGAGATCATCGGCCGACTCATCGCCGAAGGCCTGCTCGGCGATGTCGCGGACTTCTACGCGCTCTCTCCACACCAGCTCTCGTCGCTGGACATGGGCCGCGTCAAGAAGGACGGCACGCCGGTAACACTCGGCGACACCGTTGCCGACAAACTGACGGCCTCGATCGAAGCGAGCAGGAACCGTCCGGTGGCACGGCTGTTGTTCGGGCTCGGGATCCGCCATGTCGGCGGGACGGTGGCCGAGGCGCTTGCCCGGGTGTTCTCGAGCATCGACGCGCTGGAAGCGGCGCCCGCCGAGCAGATCGGCGACGTCGAAGGCGTTGGGCCCAAGATCGCCACGAGCGTGAGGACGTTCTTCGACAACCCCGACAACCGAGAGGTTATCGAGAAGCTCCGCTCGGCAGGGGTATCTCTCGTCGACGAGCGCACCGAGCCGCTGCAGCCTCAGACGCTCGTCGGGCTGACGTTCGTGCTGACCGGCGGTTTGGAGACGATGACTCGCGACGAGGCGACCGCCGGGCTCAAGGCGCTGGGCGCGAAGGTCTCGGGGAGCGTGAGCAAGAAGACGTCGTATGTCGTCGCCGGCGCCGACCCGGGAACCAAGTACGACAAGGCTGTCGAGCTGGGCGTGCCCCTCTTGGACGAGCAGGGCCTGCAACGAGTGTTCGAGAGCGGACACGTGCCGAGCGACGACGGGGACGCAACGTGACCGACGAGACAGCGAACCCGCATCCGGAGTCTGCGCCACCATCCGAATCGACCGAATCGCTCAAGCCGTCGATGGCGCCCGAGCCGGTAATCCCCGCAGTGCCGCCACGGCGGGTGGCTGGCGAGGAAGTGCGTGCGGCCCCCGTGCCATATCCCCCGCAAGCTGCGCCCTACGCTGTGCCCGTGAGCCCCGACGCCTACCCGCCACTAGCGACGCCCGCACCCGCGGTCCAGCCGGACCACGTGCCGTTCGCGAGGCTGGTTCTTCCGGTCGGCACGGCGGCGCTTCTCGGGGTGTTCGTGGTGGCGATGAGCGCGACGGTCGGCGTGGTCGCGGCGCTCGTCGTCGACGGATCGTGGCCCGACTGGCTGAGCGGACTCACCTACTTCACGCTCATCACGCTCTCGTACGCGATCCAGATGCTCGTGGTGTACGTGCTCGCGCGGCGCCGAGGCCTGCGCTTCGCTCCCGCTGTCGGACTGAATCCCTTCCCTGTGGCCGCCGGGATCGCGGCTGCGGTAGTCGTTTCGTTCGCCGGACGATTCCTCGCTGGGTTCGCGGCAGTGCTGCTCCAGGCGCTGGGGATTCGGCTCCCCCAGCCCACCACCGACCCCACGTCTATCCTCGGCCGGGGACCCGTGTCCGTGGTCCTCGTCCTTGTGCTGCTCATGGTCGTGGCGCCATTTGCCGAGGAAGTCATCTTCCGCGGCGTGATCATGGGCTCCCTACACCGCCGCTACGGGCCCCGTTGGGCGATCCTCGGCTCGGGCCTGCTGTTCGCGCTGGTACACGTGCAGCCCGCCACCGTGTTTGCGATCGTCTTCGTAGGGCTGGCGTTCGGCTGGGTGGCGATGCGCTATCGCTCCATCTGGCCGTCGATCATCGCGCACTCGCTGTTCAACGGCGTATCTGCTGCGGCGATCTACTGGCTGCGGAGCATCGGGCGACTGTGACGAAGGGCGCCCCCCTCATTATCGACGCCGACCGTTGCACTAGGTGCGGCAAGTGCGTCCCGGTCTGCAAGCCCAAGGCGATCAAGCCCACCGAGGCCTACCTGTTCGTCGACTGGCAGAAGTGCACGGGGTGTCTCGAGTGTGTCGCCGCCTGCGATGCCGGTGCGCTTGCACCGCGGACCCGCGCCGCGGTAGCGACTGCCGCCCAGGCGAGCGGACCCAAGGTGTCCGTGGGCTCGCGGGCCGAGGCCAAGCAGCTGCGCAAGACTGCCGAGACCATGGCGCGAGACAAGGAGCGCACCGAGAAGGCGGCCCAGCGCGAGCTAGCGTGGCGGGATCGCATCGCGTGGCGTGACGCCGAGCGCACCGCCGAGGGTCTCGCGCGGTGGGACCTGATCGACGCCGGCGTTGTCGTGCTCATGCTGTTGGCGACCATCGTCGCCCGCGACGCGGTGCTCGCTCTCAAGCCCTTCGCTCTCATGCCGCAGGCCGGACGCGTTCTGGTTCGGGTGCTCGTGCTTGCGTCGTTCTATCTCGCCCAGGTCGCTGTCATCGCGTTCCTGGCTGCCCGGCACGGCGCGCACCTGTGGTCGGCGTTCGGGCTGGCCCGCAAGGGTACCCTGCGGTCGTTCGCGGTCAGCGCCGCGGTCGTCGTCGCGTTGCTGGGTGCCACGCGACTCGCCACGACGGCGTACGGCACCTTGGCGCACCGGACGGGTTTCGACCCCCCGCCGAGTCCCGGCCTCGACGTGGTGAGCGCCTTCGGAGTGGGCCGAGCGGGACTCGCGATCGCCACGGTGCTCGTCGTGCTTGCCGGCCCGTTCATCGAGGAGCTCATCTTCCGAGGCATCCTGTTGTCCGCGTTCGACGTCGCTTTCGAACAACGTTGGGCGGCCATCGGCCCGTGGGCCGCGATCGTCGCATCCTCGGCGCTGTTCGCCGTGTCGCATCTCGCAGCATGGATGCTCCTGCCGATGTTCGTTCTCGGCATCGCACTCGGTTGGCTCGCGTGGTGGCGGCGCAACCTCTGGCCGGCCATCGTGCTGCACGGCATCTACAACGCGGTGGTTGTCGCCGCCGCGTTCTGGCTCATCTCCCGCTAGACCCGGCCGTCGTCTCCAATAGTTCCTACTTGCGGAGGACGCGGTCTCCCCCCGTCGGGGCATACTGCCCGACCCGCCCTGGTGGTAGGTTCGAATACGAGGGGGGGAGGGGGCTTTTCGACCACAGGCCACCACCCCAGCTGCAACCGTTTCAGGGGCACGACCGAGCTTCGCCCACTGGGACCGTCCAGCACATGAGGGCAGAGGTGTCCGGGCGTCACGCCAGGATTCGAGTTCACCTGTCCTTGGCTGACGTCACCCACTGAGCGACGCGAGCCCCGCCAGCAAAAGGGGTCGCCAATGAGTGGGCACGCGGGTGGCGTCGCCGTACACGACGTCGCGTTCGTCGATCTGCACCGGATGCACGAGAGCATTCAGAAGGATCTGGATGCTGCGTACCACCGAGTCGTGGAGGCGAGCGGGTTCACCCTCGGCCGCGAGGTCGAGGCGTTCGAGCAG
The DNA here is from genome assembly GCA_964354945.1 of uncultured Eubacteriales bacterium. GTDB lineage: Bacteria > Actinomycetota > Coriobacteriia > Anaerosomatales > CAVXGS01 > CAVXGS01. Next base: position 6,881 of record CAYHCN010000036.1, on the reverse strand, counting down.
GCCTTCGCAGCCTACGTGGGAACCCGTCACGCCATCGGCGTCGCCTCGGGCACCGACGCCCTGCACCTCGCGCTCAGGGCTCGGGGTATCGGTCCGGGCGATGAGGTCATCACCGCTGTGAACACATTCGCGGCGACCGCCGAGGCCATTCTCATGGCTGGCGCTCGGCCGGTGTTCGCCGACATCGACGAGTACTACCTCATCGACGTCGACCATGCGGCGTCGCTCGTCACGCCGCGGACCCGCGCGATCATCCCCGTCCACCTCTACGGCCAGCCCGCCGACATGATCGCGGTGAACGAGCTTGCCGCCCGCTACGACCTGTTCGTGCTGGAGGACGCGTGCCAGGCGCACGGCTCGAACCGAGACGGGCGTACCGCGGGCAGCTCGGGCGACGCGGCCGCGTTCAGCTTCTATCCCGGCAAGAACCTGGGTGCACTCGGTGACGGGGGCATGGTCACCACCAACGACGACGGGCTCGCTGCGCGGATCCGGCTCCTGAGGGCGCACGGCGAGAACGCCGAGCGGCTCCACGTGGAGCCGGGGTATTGCAGCCGCCTCCACGGCATGCAGGCCGCCTTCCTCGCCGCCAAGCTGCCCCACCTCGACTCGTGGAACGCGATGCGCGCCGCGGCGGCCGACCGCTATGACGCCGGCCTCCACGGCACAGGCGTCGTGACCCCCGCGGTGGCTCCCGGGGCGTCTCACGTGTACCACCTCTACGTGATCCAGGTCGACGACCGCAATGGTTTCCGCGCCGAGCTCGGCGCGGCCGGGATCCAGACGGCTGTGCACTACGCGTGGCCCCTCCACGTGGAGCCTGCGTTCGCGTTTCTCGGCTACCGGCGAGGCGAGTTCCCCCAGGCCGAAGCGGCCGTCGAGCGCATCGTCTCGCTGCCGATGTACCCGTACCTCTTGTTCGACGAGGTCGACCGGGTCATCGCGGCGGTGGGGGAGGTCGGCGATGCCTGACATCGAAGTCACGCGGGCAACTGCTCCCGCGCCTCCCGTGGCATCGGCTCAAGCCTCGGCCGCGCCGTCCCCTCCGATGGCGCTACCCCACGTTCGGGACAGCTCGTTCGACCGTGCGTTGAAGCGGCTCATGGACCTCGCCATCGCGGTAAGCGCATTGATCCTGCTGTGGCCCGTGCTACTCATCATCGCGATCGCCATCAAGCTCGACTCGCCGGGGCCCGCGGTGTTCCGGCAGCGTCGGCTGGGCAAGCGGGGCGCGCCGTTCGTGTTCCTCAAGTTCCGCACGATGGTCGACGGCAACGACCCCGCTATCCACAAGGACTACGTGACCAAGCTCATGCGGGCGTGTTCCGACGATCTCAGGGGTGAGAGCGGGTGCTTCAAGATGGAGTGCGATCCCCGGGTCACCCGGGTGGGTCGCATCCTGCGGCGTACCAGCCTCGACGAGCTTCCGCAGCTGTGGAACGTGCTGCGGGGCGAGATGGCGATCGTCGGCCCGCGTCCTCCAGTGGAATACGAGGCCGAGCTGTACACCGACCGCGAGCGTCGTCGCTTCGACGTTCTGCCTGGTCTGACTGGCCTGTGGCAGGTCAGCGGCCGATGCGAGAACACCTTCGACGAGATGATCGACCTCGACTTGCGCTACGTGGACACATGGTCGTGCGGCCAGGATCTGAAGATCATTGCCCGCACGTTCGCCGTGGTCCTCGACCGGAAGGGGGCCTGGTAATGAAGGACGGTCAGCTCACCCTCGCCATCGTCGGCTATGGGTACTGGGGTCCGAACCTGCTGCGCAACTACATGGAGCTGCCGCACGCCAGCGTGAAATGGGTGTGCGATCGGGAGCCCATGAAGCTCGCGAAGGCCAAGACGCGCTATCCCTCGGTACTCGTCACCGAGAGCTACGGCGACGTGCTCGGCGACCCTGATGTCGACGCGGTCGTCATCGCCACGCCGATCTCGACGCACTTCCCGCTTGCGGATGCCGCGCTCTCGGCGAGGAAGCACGTGTTCGTGGAGAAGCCGCTCACCTCGAGCTCTGTCGATGCCGAGCGTCTGATCCTGCACGCCGAAAGCCGGGGGCTGACCCTGATGGTGGGCCACACGTTCGAGTTCAGCCCGCCGGTGGTCAAGATCAAGGAGATCATCGAGTCGGGCGAGCTCGGTGACGTGTACTTCGTCTCTTCGAGCCGAGTCAACCTCGGGCTTCACCAGAAGGACGTCAGCGTCATCTGGGATCTCGCCCCCCACGACTTCTCAATCCTGTTCGACTGGTTGGGCGAGGAGCCCGAGCACGTCTCGGCGATGGGTCGCGGGTGTGTGAAGTGCGAGATCCCTGACGTCGCCTTCGTGAACCTGCGGTTCCCGTCGGGCACCGTCGCCGAAGTGCAGCTGTCGTGGCTGTCGCCGGTCAAGCTGCGCCGCACCATCGTCGTGGGCAGCAAGAAGATGCTCGTCTACGACGACACCGAGACGGTCGAGAAGGTGAAGCTCTACGACCATGGCGTGAACTTCGTCGAGCCGGGGTCGTTCGGCGAGTTCCAGCTCTCCTACCGCACCGGTGACATCGTCTCCCCGCACCTGGAGACCTACGAGCCGCTGTACACCGAGGCGGCGCACTTCGTCAGCTGCGTGCTCGATGGCACCGTGCCCAAGACCGACGGCCAGTCCGGTCTTCGCGTCGTGCGGACCCTCGAGCGCGCCGAAGCATCCATGATCGCCCACGGCAAGTCGATGCCGTGGCAGGACGGGCCTGTGGTGCTCGACCGCGGACAACTCGCGCTGTCGTCACTGCTGCTCGACGAGATGGCGGGGGAGCCTGCTGCCTGATGGCTATTCGAGCCTTCGTTAACACCGCCCATCTGTCGCCGACACTCGTGTCGCTGGGCACCGGGACCCTCGTTGAGCCTCCCTGCGTGCTGGGCAAGGCGCCACGGGGCGCCGAGCCCGGTGACTTCGCGCTGACCATCGGGGAGCAGGGCGTCATACGCCCCTTCACGACGATCTACGCGGGCACCGTCATCGGCCACCGGTTCCACACCGGCCAGGGCGTCTCCATCCGAGAGAACAACGTGATCGGCGACGACGTGAGCATCGGCACCAACTCCGTGCTCGAAGCGGGCAACCGCATCGGCAGCGAGAGCCGGATCCACACAGGCTGCTTCCTCGAGATGGTCACTCTCGGGGATCGCGTCTTCGTGGGCCCGCGCGTCGTGTTCGCCGACGATCCACACCCGCCGTGCCCGTCGTACCGCCAGTGCGTTGGCGGCGCGCTCGTCGAGGACGACGCCTGCATCGGCGCGAACTGCACCATCCTGCCTGGCGTTCGTATCGGTGCGCGCGCGTTGGTCGGCGCGGGTTCCGTGGTCACGCGTGACGTGCCTGCGGGAGCCGTCGTTGTCGGCAACCCGGCTCGCGTCGTCGGGAGCGTGGACGAGCTCCAGTGCCGCTCGGGGATCTACGAGCGGCCCTACGGAGACCGTCTGGCCGCACTGATAGTAGGCCCCGAGGCAGAGGCGGTGTGACATGCGCCTGACGTTCCTACAGACGCCCGATCCGCCGTACTACCGCGTGAACCGCGAGTACGCCGGCGGCATGGGCGTGTTCGTGGGACTTCCCACGCCGGGGACTGCTGCGACGACCGCGTTCCCGAACCTCCAGCTGGCGTTCGCCGCCGGCGTGAGCGAGCGTGAGGGGCACGACGTCACATTCGTCGACGCGCAGGCCGAGTTGCTCGACGCGCACGAGGCTGCGGCACGCGTGGCCGCGACCGAGCCGGACTTCGTCGTCGGGCTGGTGAGCCTGCCGTCGATCGAATCGGACCTCTCCGCACTCGCCGAGGTGAAGGCGATGGCGCCCGACGCCACCGTCGTCGCTGCCGGTGCGGTGTGCTCGGCGCTCACCGACAAGATCGCGGCTGCGCCCGGCATCGACTACGTCGCCGTCGGAGAACCTGAGGCGATCACGCCGAAGCTGTGGCACGCACTCGACGCCGGAACGCCGGTGACCGACGTGGCCGGCCTCGCGTACAAGGCCGGCGACGTCGTGGCGCGCACGGCGCCAGCGGCGCCCATCGCGGACCTGGACGCGCTGCCGAACGTTCCCTACCACCTGCTGCCGCTGGAGTCCTATCGCGCAGACCTGCTCGGCGACGACGGGATGTGTATCCCGGTCCAGACGAGCAAGGGATGCCCATTCAAGTGCGGCTACTACTGCCCCTATCCCGCGACCGTCGGCAAGAAGGTTCGCATGCGCTCGCCGGAGCGAGTCATCGAGGAGCTTCGCTACCTCCACGACCGCGGCGTGCGCAAGGTCGTCTTCCGCGACCAGATCTTCACCTTCTCGGCAGACCACGCCCGCGAGCTGTGCACCCGTATGATCGAGGAGGATCTGGGGATGCGGTGGGTGTGCGAGACCCGGTTCGACCGCGCCCAGGACCACGACGTCATCCAGCTCATGCGCGATGCGGGCTGCGAGCAGATCAACTTCGGGCTCGAGTCCGGCAGTCCCGAGCTGTTCGAGGCTTCCGGCAAGCCCGGCACCGACTTCGACACGATCGGTGGCGTCATCGACGACGTCCGCGCCACGGGCATCCAGGCCCACGTGCACATCATCATCGGTGTCCCGGGAGAGAGCTGGAAGACGGTTCGCGAGACGGCCCGCACCGTCAAGCGGTTCACCGTCGACTCCGTCCAGCTGTCGAACATGATCGCCTACCCCGGCACCAAGTTCTTCGATGACGCCAAGGCCAAGGGACTGATCCTCACCGAGGATCCCGCGGCCTACGGCGGCGATCACATCCCGGTTCGAACCGAGGCCATGTCGGCCACCGAGCTGCTTCTCGCTCGTATCTACCTGCGCAAGCACCTGTGGGGACAGGGCTACGTCGCGCAGGCGGTGCCGATCGCGCGTGCGGTGGGTCGACGCGTCGCAGGCAAGGTCGACGGCCTGCGTCGGCGTCGTGAGACGGAGACACCCCCGGTCGTCGCTGCCGACGAGTCCGGGCTGTCAGGCACCTAGAGAGAGGTTTGGGGGACACCTGTCGTGAGACAAGCGATCGACATCCTGAAGCGGCGCAAGTGGGCGTTCATCATCCCGTTCACCATCGTGTTCGTGGTGCCGGTGTTGTGGACGCTGCTGTTCATGCGCAGCTACGAGTCGGATGCACTGGTGTGGCTGGACAGCGACGTGAGCATCGTGCCCGTGCTGTCCCAGGACGGAGCTGCTCCCGCCGCGCAGGGCACACCCATCCAGAACGAAGCGGACACCCTCCAGCAGCTGCTCCAAAGCCGCGCCTTCGTGACCAAAGTGATCGCCAAGACACCACTCAACGGCAAGATGGACAACGCGAAGGAGCGCGAGGCCACGATCAACTTCGTGAGGCGCAACCTGGCGTCAGCGGTGGTCGGGCCGAACGCCCTGCGCATCTCGTTCTACGGTCGAACCCCCGACGAAGCGGTCACCGTGGTCAAAGCGACCACCGACACATTCCTCGAGTGGGTGCGCGGGTCCGTCTCCGATCAGAACGACAAGGCGGTCGCCTTCTTCGAGACGCAGTCGACCACCTATCAGGACGAGCTGAACGCGGCGAGTACGCAGCTGCGCAAGTACAAGGAGCGTCACCCCGAGACCGAGCAGCTCGAGCAGCGCGACAAGGTCCTGAACCAGGTGAGGGTCACTGCATCGCCGACGGTCCAAATCGAATTCGAGCGGCTGCGCAGCCAGCTCGACTACGCGCAGAAGCTCTACGACGGATCGCTCGACGACCTCGCCAAGACCCGGGTACTGGCCTCGGCGCAGCAGGAGAAGTACGTGAACGGCTTGCGCGTCGTGGACAACGCGATCGCCCCGACAGGTTTCTCGAAGAAGCGGTTCATGCTCGCCACGTTCATGTCATTCCTGGCGGCGTGTCTGATCGGCGCGCTGGCGGTCATGATCGCCGAGCTCTCCGACCGAACCATTCGCAGCGAGCGCGACGTCGCCGAGTCCCTGGACCTGCCCGTTCTCGTTGAGATCAAGCAGCGCGAATTCCCGGCGAGGCAGGCATGAGCACGCGAGGCAACTCATCGAAGTCGGACAAGCCGACCCAGTCATCCACCGAGACCACGGCTCCCGAGGAGACCAGGGCACTGCCCGAGCAGACGGACGACACTTCGGGTGCACCCGAAGCTGTCAGGCCGGAGGACGGGTCGCCGGGCGACACCTATCCCGAGCGCATCGGTGGCATCGCCGAGACCGGGCAGTACGAGCGCCTCATCTCGCAGATGCTGTTCTCGGGGCCCGACCAGCACTACATGCTGGCGGTCACGAGCGCCGCATCGGGCGAGGGCGTGACGACCACCGCGGTCGAGCTCGGCATCGCGCTCGCGCAGAGCACGACGAAGACCGTCGCCATCGTGGACGCGAACCTCCACCGTCCCGCGCTCCACACGGCGTTCAGCGCCGCTCTCCAGCCCGGCCTCCGAGAGCTCATAGGCGAGATCTCCAGCCGCAACTGGGAGCCCGGCTTCGCGCAGTCGGCGGAGTGGGTCCGAGGGTTCTTGCGCACCAACCTGCCCAACCTGTCGGTCCTGCCGAGCGGCTGCCCCGTGGGCAACCCGTCCCAGCTGATGACCTCCGAGGCCGCCGAGTTCGCGATGCGCTCCATCTCGGTTCGCTTCGACTACGTCGTGCTCGACTGCCCGCCCATCCTGTCCTCGGTCGAGGCGGGGATGCTGTGCCGCCTCGCCGACGGTGTCGCGATCGTCGTCCGCGCGGGGCTCACCCCTCGCGAGGACGTGCTTCGCGCCCGTCACATGCTCGAGGGCGCCCGGGTCACCGGGGTCATCTTGAACGGGGTGTAGCGAGTGACCGTCGTGCTCGTGATCCTTGGGCTCGCCATCGTCACCGGCCTCTCGGTGAAGAAG
>CAYHCN010000035.1:0-10728 GCA_964354945.1 uncultured Eubacteriales bacterium | reverse complement strand
CCTATCCCCCCGACTCCGGTGGCAAGACCCGCCTTCTCTACTTGGTGAGGGCGCTGTCCACGTCGCACGACATCACACTGCTGTCACTGATCTCGGATGAAGACCTCGGATTCACTCAGGAGCTCGCACCGTTCTGTCGGTGCGAGCCGGTGGTGGCCCACAGCCGCCGAGGCATGCTGAACAAGGCGCGGTCCCCCGCCTACCTGGCGGACTCTGCGCTCCGAGCGTCCGCCATCGGCCGCGGCGTCCCGCCCTCAATAGCGCGCTTCCTGACGCGCGCGATGGCTCACCGGCTCGAGCAGCTGAGCCGTGAGCACGCGTATGACGTCGTTCACCTCGAGTACGTGCAGATGGGGCCCTACGCACGCTTTGTGCCTGCGTCGTCGAAGCTTGTCGTCACGGCTGTCGAGGTCGTCTCGGTGTCGGCGGGACGGGAGGCCGCGTCCAGTCACAGCGCCTCACGTCGACTCGACAGCCGACTGGTGGGTCGCTACGAGCGGAGACGGTTCACCAAGGCAGATGGGGTCGTCGCGGTGTCCGACACCGACGCTGGCCTGATTCGTCAGATGTCTCCCAGCGCCTCGGTGTTCACCGTGCCCAACGGCGTCGATGACCGATTGCTGGCAGTTGTCCGACATCCCGGCGGAGTGCCGATCTTGCTGTTCGTAGGCGGGGTCGACCACACGCCAAACGTCGACGGGCTCTCGTTCTTCCTCTCGGGAGACTGCTGGCCGCAGCTGAAGGCGACGTTCCCGGGGATTCGGCTACGAGTGATTGGGCGGGGGTGGAGCCGGATTGACTGGGTGTCTACCGACAAGTCGATCGAGATCGTCGACTTTGTCGACGATCTGTGCGGATCGTACTCCGAGGCATCCGTGCTTATCGCGCCCATCAGGATTGGCAGCGGAACCCGGCTCAAGATACTGGAGGCAATGGCCGCGGGACTGCCGGTCGTCTCGACGACGGTCGGCTGCGAGGGCTTGGAAGTCGCGGATGAGCGCGAACTCCTCGTGGCCGACGACCCAGAATCGTTCCGCTGTGCGATTGACCGTGTGCTGCACAACCCCCGAGACTCGATGCAGATGGCGGAGCGTGCACGTCGGCATGTTGGCGAGCGCTACTTGTGGAGCCGTGCCGCTGGCCTGCTAAGCGATGCGTACGGCGAGCTTGTCGGGACGTTGGGCGGATGACACGGCTGTGCTGAAGCGACTCACATGTAGGCGAATCAGGAAGGGGCTGGTTCACCCTGTCCAGGCCATGAGGGTAATCAACCACGACTTCGCCGCCAACCTCGCGCTGAGATTCACGGACGGCTACAGCCTCGCCCCCGAGATCGTTGTCTTGGCGCTCGGCAACCGCTGTAACCTGCACTGCAAGATGTGTCCGCAGTGGGGCGAACGGGGCACGTCGAAGACGTTGGCCACCGAGGAAATCGACCGGGAGCTCTCCCTCGACGAGCTCCGGCCCTTCATCGAGGAGCTGGCGCCCCACAGGCCGGCGGTCCATCTCACGGGCGGTGAGACCCTGCTGGCCAGGGACTCCCTCGGCATCATCGAACTCCTCAAGTCTCACGGACTGACCGTCAGCCTTACGACCAACGGCACGCTGCTGTCCCGCAAGGGTGACGAGCTGGTCGGCCTCGGCGTCGACGAGATTGTCGTCTCGGTGGACGGCACCCAGCCGATTCACGACGCGATTCGAGGGGTGGAGGGCACCTTCGCGCGGATGCGGGAAGGCATCGATGTCGTCGCTCGCGCGAGGCTCAGCCAGGGAATCGCAACGCCGCGGATTACAACGCAGACGACGATCACTCCGGAGAACATTGTGTGCCTGCCCGAGCTGGTCTCGTATCTGGCGACAGCGCCCGTGGACGTCATCAGCATCCACCACCTCGAATTCACAAGTGCCGACGTCCTGCGCAACCAGCACGAAGTGTTCTCGCAGGCGTTTGGCGTAGACACGGACGCCTCGTGGTCCGGGTTGCCGCAGGACCCCGAGGTCGATGTCGAAGCGCTGCTGGGGGCCATACAGGCAGTGAGCGCTATCGACACCGAGGGGCGGGAAGTCAAGTTCGTCCCCGCCCTCGATGCCGCCGAACTCAGGTCCTACTACGCGGATCCGAGCTACTTCCCCGCACGCTTCTCCGAGCGGTGCCTGTTCCCGTGGAAGGGTCTCATCGTCTACCCGAATGGCGACATCATTGCGTGCCCGAACTACCGCGTCGGGAGCGTTGCCGCAGACCGATTCGACGAGGTCTGGAACGGCGACGACTACCGGCGCCTCCGTTCGTGGCTGAAGGAACGCAAGGCATTCCCCATCTGTTCGAGATGCTGCTGGTTCTACTACCACTCGGTGTGAAAGGGGTGATTCGAACGGGGCTACTACAGCGAATGGGGGGAGCGTTCGAGTCGTCTCAGGCGCGCCACGCTGCGAATACCGTGGTGAATCTGGTCGAGCGCAGGATGCGCCGCGAGCGCCTCCTGTCAGGGCCGCTCACAGTGCAGGTGGAAGTCACCACGCGATGCAACCTGAACTGCATGATCTGCTCGAGGTGGTGCGCCCCGTTCAGGGGGCGGGATCTAGACCCCGCGCTCATCAAGCCCGTGCTGGACCTGTCACGCAGGAGTCGCGAGCTTGTGCTGTTCGGCTACGGTGAGCCCCTCATCGCGGACGCGTTCTACGAGCTGCTCGAACGAGCAATGACCGCGCGAGTGTCCTTCGTCACGAACGGCCTGGTCCTCGATCCCCCGCTGGCTGAGCAGATCATCTCGACCAGCCAGCGCCCCATCCGCTCGATTGCGTTCTCGATCGATGCGGCGACTGCGGACACCTATCGCTCCGTCCGGGAGCACTCCGATTTCGACCGCGTATGGGACAACCTCGCCAATCTGGGTCTTCTGACTCGTGGACATCGCCCCGAGCTCTGGATCGAGTTTGTTGCGATGAAGCGGAACATCGCCGAGCTGCCAGCATTGGTCGAGAAGGCGGCGTCCGCCGGGGTGAGCCGGGTTAACGTGTTCAATGTCGTCGTGTGGGATCGCGCCTATGCCAACGAGTCGCTCATCCACTGCCCCAGTGAGGCCAGGGAGGTCTTCGCACGGGCGAAGGAGACGGCGCTGGGGGCGGGCGTGCACCTGGATTTGCCCGTGGTGCCTGCTGGGCCTACGACCTCGCCTGACGTGCCAGTGATGTGTGTCGACCCGTGGAGCTTCGCGTACATCCGGCAGGACGGCACGGTGCATCCCTGCTGCTTCTCGGAATCCGCGATGGGCAACCTCTTCGAGGACTCCTTCGAGCGAATCTGGAACAACAAGGCGTACCAGTCGCTTCGACGTTCGGTGAACACCGCCGACGCCCCCGAGCCGTGCAGGACGTGCGAGCAACGCTGGCGCACTGCCAACAGTGAGGACGACGCGGCCATCTACCTCAGGCTGAAGCCCAAGATGGGAGCGGGCAAGAGTGTCTGACCTGTCGGTGTGCATCGTCAGCTGGAACACCAGGCAGCTTCTCGGCGAGTGCCTTGCCTCGCTGTTGAGCGAAATCGAACGCGACGGCATTTCGGCTGAGGTCATCGTGGTCGACAACGGCTCGATTGATGGGAGCCCGGAAGCGGTGGAGGCCGACTTCGAGCGCGTAGTACTGATACGCAATTCCGAGAACGTCGGTTTCGGCAGAGCGAACAACCGGGCGATCCGGGCGTCCTCGGGCTCCTGCATCCTGCTGCTCAACAGCGACACCATCGTCGGGCCCGGCGCGTTGGCCGCTCTTCTCAGCTACATGGCGGCGCACGGCAGGTGCGGTGCGGTGGGTCCCAAGGTGCTCAACCCCGACGGCAGCCTTCAGCAGTCGGCGGCGCGCTTCCCCCGACTCCGGAACGCCGTGTTCGGAGGCGTCTTCAGCAACGAGGTCTATCGGCGCCTGTTCCCGCATCGCCGGTTCTTCGCGGAGCTCGGGCTGACGTCCGACGAACACGCGACAGCCCAATCGGTGGACTGGCTCACGGGCTGCTGCCTGCTCCTTCGGGCTGATGCCCTGGCGGAGGCAGGTCTCTTCGACGAGCAGATCTTCCTGTTCTACGAAGAGGCCGATCTATGCAAACGCATCAAGGGTGCTGGCTGGGACGTCGCCTACGACCCCGAGGCGACTATCGTCCACTACGGCGGTGGCAGCTACCGCGACGTCTGGACGTTCGATGAACAGGTCGCGCGTCAGCTTGCTGGGCTCGAGTACTTCCACAGGAAGCACTACGGGCGTTTCAAGCTTGTCTTGTTCGAACTCCTCAACGTCGTGGGTTCGGGTCTGAAGCTCCTGGTGTTCTTGGCGCTCTGCGCGATCCCGATCGGCAAGTCGCGGGACTTCTACCTGGCCAAGGCGAGGTGGCACCGGTCGGTTCTAGCGTGGTATCTGAAACGGCTGGTGCCATCGCATGCCCGCCGAAGCCTGCCCGATCGCTCGCTCACTCGGAGCGAGCCGTGATTATCGGCATCGACGCACATACTGTCGGGCAGAAGCACACGGGCAACGAGACCTACGCGCTCAACCTCATCCGATGTCTGCAGCGAGAGGACTTGGCGGGCTCCTACCGGATCTACCTGACCCGGAACGGGCTTGTATCGGGCGAGATCGATGCGAACGGCAACGCGACCCTCGTCAAGGTGCCCGAAAGCTCGTGGTCGCGGTTTGCGGTCGCGCTTCCACTCGACATAGCACGACACCCGATCGATCTGCTGCACGTGCAGTACGTCGCGCCCCCGGGCGTCCGCGCCCGGCTCGTGACCACGATTCACGACATCTCCTACATCCACCTGCCTCAGCAGATCGGTGTCCTTGCCCGGATGCGGGTCGAGCGGCTGTTCCCCGCCACCGCTCGTCGTTCCGACCAGATCATCACTGGCTCGGCGGCCACGAAGCGTGACCTGATCGAGCATTTCAGGATCGAAGACGAGAAGATCCTGGTGATTCCGTACGGCGTGAGTGACGCCTTCCGGCGGCTGGCAGACCAGTCGGAGGTCGACGCCGTGCTGCAGAGCCGGGGGCTGGAACGCGGCTACATCCTGTACGTGGGTGCACTGCAACCTCGCAAGAACATCGCTCGCCTGCTGCAGGCCTATGATCTCCTCAAGCAAGCGGAGCGAGTGCCCGAGAAGCTCGTAATCCTGGGCAAGAAGGCGTGGCTGTACCAGGACGTGCTCGACACGCACCGCTCACTCTCGTCGAAGGACGATGTCGTGTTCCTCGACTACGTGCCCGAAGCCGAACTACCGCACATCTACAACGGCGCCAAGGTGTTCGTGTACCCGTCGCTCTATGAGGGATTCGGACTGCCACCCCTCGAGGCCATGGCGTGCGGGGTACCCGTGGCGGTCTCAGCGGCCCCGGCGATGCCCGAGGTCGTCGGCAACGCCGGCGTATACTTCGACCCGCGCTCGGTGGAGTCGATCGCCGAAGGCATGCATCGGTTGCTGCGGGACGGCACGATGCGTGAGGATCTCGCGAACCGCGGCATGTCGCGAGCCGCGCAGTACACGTGGCGACGGACGGCGGTTGGAACGCTTGCCGTGTACAGGGACGTGCTCAGCCGATGAGAGCAGGTTGGGCACGTACGAATCCCCGCTGCGTGTACCAACGCCTTTCCGGCGCGGCGAACGGCACTTGGCGGGAGGAATCTTGAAGACGCTGCTGGTCAACCCAAGAATGAACGCGTCCTCGCAGCCACCCCTGGGACTTGCGTACCTGTCGGCGTCCCTGAAACAGGCAGGTTATCGCGACGTCAGCATCATCGACACGACGTGGGAAAACCTCGATCAGCGACTCGACGCCCTCGAGTTCGTACCCGACCTGATCGGGATTCAGGTCATGACGCCGTACTTCAACCGCTCGCTTGCCGTCGGAGAGACCGTCCGACGGCGGTTTCCCAATGCGAAGCTCGTGGTCGGCGGTCCGCATCCCACCGCCGACCCACAGCAGACCGCGATGGTGTTGAAGCCGGATGTCGGCGTGCTCGGCGAAGGGGAGCTGACCCTCCTCGACCTCGTGCAGACCCTCGAGAGAGGCGAATCGCTCGGCGGGGTCGAAGGCGTCTTCTTCGAGTCCGACACCGGCGAGTTCGTCCTCGCACAGCCGCGAGCGACGATTCAAGACCTCGATGCCCTCCCTTTCCCGGACCGCGACGCGCTGCCCATGGAGCTCTACCTCCGGCGAGGGATCATGCAGGAGTTCGGCTTCAAAGCGCTTCGCGCGACGACCATTCTGACGACGCGCGGATGTCCGTTCACGTGCGTCTACTGCTCCCGCCTACTGGGTCGGAAGGTCCGGTATCGAAGCGCTGAGAACATCATCGAGGAGATCAGCCTCCTGGTGGACAAGTACGGCATCGACGGACTGTTCATCGTGGACGACACGTTTACTGTCAACCCAAGGTGGACCACTGAAGTGTGCGAGCAGCTCCAGCGGCAGAAGTACAAGCTCGAGATTGCGATCAACAGCCGAGTCGATGCCATCAACCGCGAGTTCCTGCAGGTCCTCAAAGCCGCCGGCGTGATGTCGATCGCCTTCGGTGTGGAGTCAGGCAGCCAGGACATCTTGGACTCGCTCAAGAAGGGCACGACGCTCGAACAGATAGAAGAAGCGGTCCGGCGGACCCGCGAGGCCGGGATCAAGGTGAAGGGCTACTTCATGATCGGGTCGCCCGGCGAGACCCTGGAGACGATGCGGCAATCAGTGGACCTTGCCAGGCGTCTTCCCTTCAACCAAGTGCAGTTCAGCATCACGACCCCGTACCCCGGCACCGAGCTTTGGAACATCGCAACGGAGCAGCACCTTGTCGAGGACTTCAGCGACACCCTCGACAAGGGGTTCTTCGAGTCAGGTGTCATGAGCACTGGAACCTTGTCGCCTGAGCAGATCCAGCGGTTCCACCGGCACCGGTGCAAACCGCTCGTGTATCGGAAGATCGCGACGAGCGTGGTCCAGGACTGGCGGTCCATCCCCTACTTCACCAGCTACGTCATCAGGCGGCAGCAGCACCGCCGCTCTGACTAGTGGGGCTGAGGCTCGATGCCTGACATCCGCGAGCTCGCGAAGAAGCTCGCCTACGTTCTGTTCGGCGCTTGGCTGTTCGCCTTCATGCTGCTGTTGCTGGTCACTGCGCTGTACGATCGCAAACGGCTCGATCTGATCACGATCGGGTGTCTCGTGGCTTACGGTGGCCTCTTCCTCCTGTTCTGGCGGCAACGGGCTCGCATTGTCGAACGGCTGCCGTTCGAAGGGGCGACTCTCGGCCGGTTCATCTTGGTGGGCTGGCTTGCCGCGATGCTCGTCGAGGTGTTGCTCTACTTCACGCTCTCGTACGCGCAGGGGATCAGTCTTGTGCTCGACTTGGCGTATACCACCCCAACCTACGTGGGCCTTCTGCTGGGGTGGTGGATCTACCTGCGCAGGTATCCGCTCTCATACCGAGAGACCTTCTTCCTCGCCGGCTTCATCGGTGTGCTGATCGAGATGCCCCAGAAGCTCCTCTCTGGACAGAGTCCGCTGAGCATGCTCGCCGGTCTACCGCTGCACGTGGCCATCTACGGCTCGATCGTCCTCGTTCCGGTCGCGGTGTTCGATCTGGGAACCTATAGTCCGCGCGCACCTCTCTTTCGCAAGTACCTGTTCGGATTGGTGATCGTCCCGCTGATCGTGCTGCCGGCACTCGCCCTGTCCGTCGTTGTCCTATTCGTAGGGAAGCGTCAAGGCCTGTAGGGAGCTGCGCGTGCGAATCGCGATTCTGGGTACTAGAGGCATACCGGCGAACTACGGCGGTTTCGAGACCTTCGCGGAAGAACTGGGCGTGCGCCTGGCCGAGCGAGGGCACCATGTCGTGGTCTACGGGCGGCGCAACAACATCTCATACCCCCATGACGTGTACCGGGGAGTCCATCTGGTTGTACTGCCGACAATTCGGCGCAAGCACTTGGACACGATCGCCAACACCTTCCTGGCGGTGTTGCACGTCGCCAGGCATCCCGTCGACATCGTGGTCATCCCAAACACTGGCAACGCGTTGTTCTCGTGGGTTCCTCGAGTGTTCGGAATGCCGGTCCTTGTGAACGTCGACGGTCTTGAGTGGCGACGCCGCAAGTGGGGACGCAGTGCGAAGATGTTCCTGAAGTTCAGCGAATGGCTCGCGACTTGGATGCCTGACCGCATCGTGACCGATGCCAAGACGATCCAAGACTACTACCTCGCCAAGTACGGCAGGGAGTCGACCATGATTCCGTACGGCGCTCTGGTCGAGCGGTGCGAGGATCCGGACGGTGTGGCCAAGTTCGGCCTCGAGCCGGATGCGTACTTCCTCTACGTGAGCAGGCTCGAGCCCGAGAACAATGCGCTCATGGTTATCGAGGCGTTCCTGAAGGCTGACCTCGGCTCGACCCTTGCAATCGTCGGCGACGCCCCCTACGCCCGAGACTACGTAGCGCGCCTCAAGGCCGCTGCTGACAGTCGAGTGAAGTTCCTGGGGTTCGTGTTCGGGCAAGACTACCGGGCGCTGCAACAGAACGCGTACGCGTACATTCACGCGACGGAGGTCGGTGGAACGCACCCCGCGCTGGTCGAGGCTATGGGCTTCGGGAACTGCGTGCTGGCCTATGCGGTGCCCGAGAACGTGGAGGCGGTTGGCGACGCCGCGCTGACCTTCGGATCGGCCGACGATCTTGCAGTCAAGTTGAGGGGGGTCTTCGAATCGCCTGACCTGGTCGCGGAGTATCGTTCGCGGGCGACGGACAGGGTCCGTTCCACGTACGACTGGGAGCGAATCGCCGAGCAGTACGAGTCCCTGCTCGCCGACATGCTTGCCCAGGCCTAGTGCGGCCTCAGAACGCGCCCCTGCCGTTGATCACGGCCGCGATCGTGCGGGCGAGGATGCTCATGTCCAGCCATGGCGTCCAGCTCCAGATGTAGTTCAGGTCGAGCGACACCATCTCTCGGAAAGAGAGCTCAGATCTGCCGAGGACCTGCCACAACCCGGTAATGCCGGGGGCGACCGAGAGCCGCTTGCGGTCCCAGTCGGTGTAGCAGCCGACCTCTTCTGGCAGTGCTGGGCGAGGCCCCACGAGACTCATGTCTCCCAGGAGTACGTTGACCAGCTGAGGCATCTCGTCGATGCTCATGCGACGGATACCACGGCCGAGCTTCGTGAGGCGTGGATCGTCGTGAATCTTGAACATCGGCCCGGAGCCCTCGTTCATATCGAGGAGCTGGGCCTTCCCTTCCTCGGCGCCGTTGACCATCGATCGGAACTTGTACATCGTGAACGGATTACCGTCCTTGCCGATACGCCGCTGCCGGAACAGCACGGGGCTTCCCGACTCCAGTCGGATCGCGATGGCCACCCCCAGCAGGAGAGGGGACAACAGCACCAGCGCGAGTGCGCTACCGACGATGTCAAGGCCACGCTTGTAGGCCCTCGACATCCGCGACAGACCGGGCTTCTCGAGGAAGACAACCGGCACGCCCTCGATGTCGTCAGTCTTCGGGTTGGTGGCGAGGATCTCGAAGAACCGGGGTACGATGCTTACCTCGACTGGGTGGTCACTACATCGCTCGAGGATTGAGAAAGCGTCGTCGAATCCTCGACCCGAGAAGGCAACGAGTACGTGGTTCACCTGCTCGTCAGTGATGAGCCGCTCGAGATCAGAGTACGTGCGGTGCACCGGGATGCCGAGCGCCTCCCGCTTCGCCGAGGCGGGAGGATCGATATCGAGGAACCCGACGGGCACCAGTCCCAGATCGGGGCTTCGCAGCATCTTCTCGGCGAGGAGTGTGGCAACCTGGCCCGCTCCGATGATGAGGGTGCGCTTGTCGTAGGATCCCTTTCTTCTGGCGACCTTCTGAGCGAATCGAATTGGTGCTCGAGCCAGCGGGAGGGTCGCGATGCTGAAGGCCCATGCGAGAATCGCAACTTCGTACCGGGCGCTAGTGGACGGAGCGACGGTTGGTGGGACGAGGAGCGAACCGAATAGGACGACCATCGTGGTCAGGCACGTGCCGACCACCAGACGCGGCCATTGCGCTACAACAGAGAGGTCGATCCTCCGGCGGTACAACCCGAGGAGCCAGAAGACCACAGGCCACGCCATGATCGCGATAAGCGGCGCACCGTTGGTGGCGGCAAGTGAGCGTACGTCATCACCTCGCTCGAGCACTGCGGCAGCGAGGAAGTAGGAGCCAGCGATTGCAGTGACGTCCCCGATTAGAACCGCGACGGGGACGAACGGCAGATTGATTTGGCGATACCTGGTTGCAGGCATTGCGTGCGCCGGCCGGGCTCCAACGTCCGCGGGACACGGAGCCCATGCGCCTGTCCCCGGCGTAGCAGACTGGTCGCTGCAGTGATTCAGACCGCCGGGGTCCCGTGGCGACCGGTCCATGTGCCCCCCTTGCGTGTACCGTTCGGAACCCCAGCGTGCGCACACTTCCCGTAACCCGATCCGGGCACCTCGACGCCCCCAGCGCGAGTCCAGCCCCCTACTACCCAGCAGATACTGGCGGTGACGAGCGAAACTGCCTCAGCAAAGATTATACTCCAAGATGCTCACGAGCAGGACCTTGATTCACGCAGAGCCGGGTCGGGTCGGCGTTAGCGTCAGAGTCGTGCATCATCCTACATAGTGCTCTCTGCGAGATCGCCGCCTGCCGCCGACACCACAGGGGGAGTCCTCGGCCATGATCGATCGCTACACC
>CAYHCN010000034.1:0-10758 GCA_964354945.1 uncultured Eubacteriales bacterium | reverse complement strand
CGCAAGCGCAAGCTCCTCGAGAAGCAGAAGGAGGGCAAGAAGCGCATGAAGCAGGTGGGGTCGATCGAGGTACCACAGGAAGCGTTCATGGCCATCCTCAAGGTCGACGAGTAGCGGCGCGCATGGACTCCGGCATCCTTGCGGACATGCTCGATCAGCCATCGCTGCCCAGCCACGTCTACCTCCACGTGCCGTTCTGTCGCTCGAAGTGCGCGTACTGCGACTTCGCCTCGATCGAGGCTCCGTCATCCCGACTGACCATCGCCGTCTTCCGTGCGCTCGAGGCCGAAGTCCGCCGGTGGGGGACGGCGTCGCTCCCCGGCGTCGTCGAGACCGTCTACGTCGGCGGAGGCACTCCGTCGCTGTATGCCGATCAGGTCGCCCGGCTGCTTCGCCGCGTGTCCGCCGAGCTGCCGCTGCGCGACGGCGCCGAGGTGACCATCGAGGCCAACCCGGACTCGGTGGACGAGACGAGCCTGTCGCGCATCGCCGACGCCGGCGCCAATCGCATCTCGCTGGGGGTACAGACCCTCAACGACAGCGAACTGCAACTCCTGGGCAGGGTGCACAGCGCGTGGCAGGCACGCGAGGCATTGCGGATCGCGCAGGGACTGTTTGCTCAGGTCTCGGCGGACCTGATCTGCGGTGTGCCGGGGCAGACGCTCGACTCCTGGGTCACCACCGTTCACGAGATCGCCCAAAGCGGTGTCAGCCACGTGTCGGTCTACCCGCTGTCGGTGGAGGAGGGGACTGAGATGGAGGCCCTCGTCGCCGAGGGTAGGGTGCGGGAACCCGACCCCGATGTGGCCGCGGACATGATGCTCGCCGCCGAAGGTATCTTCGAGCGTGCGGGTCTGCTGCGCTACGAGGTCGCCAACTACGCGCGGCCCGGGAGCGAGTCGCTCCACAACGTGGGGTACTGGACGGGTCACCAGTACGCCGGGATCGGCCCGGGCGCGCACAGCATGTATACCGCGGCGACGGCGAGGCACATAGGCATACTCGCCCCGGACGACCCGCTCGCCCTTGGGAGCCGCGTGCGCACGTGGGGCGCGAAGAGCCCGGAACAGTGGCTTGCCGGCGCCGGCTTCGCCTGGGAGGCGCTATCCGCCGACGAGGTCGGGCGCGAGGACGTGATGCTCGGCATGCGCCTCGCGAGGGGTGTCACCGCTGCCGACGTCGAGCGCGCGGGTTTGTCGGAGGTGTTCGAGGGGCTGCTTGCGGAGGGGTTCGTGGTCCGTGAGGGCACCGGCCGGGCGATCCGGTGGCGGACGACCGTGCAAGGCTGGCTGCTCGGCAACGAGGTCTTCGGCAGGGTGTGGAACGCCGAGGACGAGGGCTGCTGAGGAGCGCCAAGCCAGCGGGCGTGTATCTCGCTGGCACTCGCTATACTTGAGTGCCAGCCCGAGCGGATGTATCCGGATGAGGGACGAATGCTGAACGAACGCCGCCGGCGCGTCTTGAAAGCGCTGGTGAACCAGTACATCGAGAGCGCGCAGCCTGTTGCGAGCAAGGCCCTCGTCGAACGATACGACCTTGGGTGCAGCCCCGCCACGGTGCGCAACGAGCTCGCGATCCTCGAAGAGACCGGGTTCGTGTTCCAGCCGCATGTCTCGGCGGGACGCGTGCCCACCGACAGCGGCTACCGCAACTTCGTGGACGACATCCTCGCCGCCGAGCCGGACGAGGCTGACGACAGCTCGGTGCGCGCCGACCTGCTGTCTCACGCGTCCGAGGTCGACGAGCTGCTGCGGGAGACGTCCACGCTGCTGACGCACCTCACCGACTACGCCGCGGTCGTTATCGCGCCCACGGTCTCGCTCGCGCGCATCAAGCGGGTCGACCTGCTGTCGATGGCGCCCCGGCGCGCGCTGTTCGTGCTGATCACCGAGTCGGGCCAGGTCGTGAACCGCTCGATGGAACTGTCCGAGGACGCGTCGCCGGAGCGGCTTGCCGAGATCGAGCGGGCGCTCAATGCGTCGCTCGTCGGCAAGCGGGCGGCCGAAGTCCGCCCGCTGCGCGCGGCGCTCGAGGGCGAGCGAACGAGTTCGGGACTGCTCGGACAGGTGCTCGACGAGATCCTCGACTGTCTTGGCGAGGCGGACCGCGACCGGCTGTACAGCGGCGGCGTTCCCGCGTTGCTGGGCCAGCCCGAGTTCCACGACGCCGAGCGGGTCCGCCCGGTGATCGCCGCGCTCGAGGACTCCATCGCGATGCTCGACGCGCTCTCCGACGCGCTTTCGGCACCGGGCGTGACCGTGCGTATCGGACACGAGAACCTGCGCGAGGGCCTCGGCGGCGTGAGCATCGTCGCCACGAACTACGCGATCGGCCGGGGTGACGGCATTCTCGGCGTGGTCGGCCCCACCCGCATGGACTACCAGCGCGCGATCGATGCCGTGCGCTCGGTCGCACGGGGCGTTTCGGAAGCGCTCGGCTAGGCAGGACCGCCGCCCGCGGCGCCTTCGTCGAGAGGCGACACTCGGAGCGGCCCCCACGACCATCGAGAGGAACGGATCGACTTCATGCCCGCAGGGACCACCAAGGACTACTACGCGATCCTCGGCGTGAGCCGGAGCGCTACGGACCAGGAGATCAAGCACGCGTTCCGCAAGAAGGCGCGTGAGCTGCATCCCGACGTCAATCCCGCGCCGGATGCCGAGGGGCGGTTCAAGGAGGTCAACGAGGCCTACGACGTGCTCTCCGACCCCCAGAAGCGCGAGACGTACGACCGCTACGGCACCGTTCCCGGGGCGGCAGGCGGCGGGCCGGGACCCTACGGCGGCGGCGGATTCGGTGGCCCCGGCGAGGACTTCTTCGGCTTCGATATGTCCGACCTGTTCAGCGCATTCTTCAGCGGCGTCTACGGCGGAGGCCGGGGGAGTCGGGCCCGGCGCGAGGGCCGCGACATGGCGCTCACGATACAGGTGACCCTCGAGGACGCGGCGCAGGGCGCGGACAAGGAGATCGTGCTGGATCGGCTCGCCAGCTGCGACGTCTGTGGCGGTTCAGGAACCACGGAAGGCGGCCAGGTCGTCACCTGCCCCGACTGCAACGGCACGGGACAGCGCGTGACCATGCGGCAGACCTTCCTCGGCACCATGCAGACGATGGCGCCGTGCGACCGCTGTGGCGCGACCGGTCAGGTCATCCAGAACCCCTGTCCCGAGTGCCAGGGCTCGGGGCGTGTACCCGATCGCGAGCGAGTCAAGATCCACGTCCCCGCCGGCATCGCCGACGGCCAGCAGATCCGAGTCCCGGGCATGGGCGAGGCCGGCATCCGCGGAGCTGCAGCAGGCGACCTCATCGTCACCGTGCGGATCAGGCCCCACGAGTTCATCCACCGCCACGGTGACGACCTGCACTGCCAGATCAAGGTGTCGATGACTCAGGCCGCGCTGGGGGCCGACGTCCGCGGATGCGGGCTGCTCGAGGACAACACCGTCACCGTCCCCTCCGGGACGCAGGACGGCGACACGGTGAAGGTCAAGGGCAGGGGCATGCCGCGGGTCAGTGGTAGCGGACGGGGCGACCTCATCGTCCACGTGAGCGTCGAGATCCCCAAGAAGCTCTCGAAGCGCCAGCGCGAGCTGCTCCACGAGCTCGCCGACGAGTTCGGCGACAAGACCCGCGCTGAGAAGAGCACCCTGCAGAAGCTCAAGGACTGGCTGTCGGGCTAGATGGCCTGCCCGCGCTTCTTCATACAGGGACCCGTGCCGACCGCCGAGGACGTGGCGGTCCCCCTTGCCGCCGAGGAGCTCCACCACCTCACCGACGTGTTGCGCGTGCGCCCGGGCGAGCGTGTGGTGCTCGTCGAGCCCGGTGGCGCGGCGCACCTTGTCGAGGTGGTTGGCGCATCGGGGCGCGGGCTGTTCGTTCGTCGCCTCGAGTTGCTCGAGCGCCCCTGGGACCCCCACGTCACGCTGATCCTTGGCGTCTCCAAGGGCGGCAAGGTCGACGAGGCCGTGCAGGGAGCCGTCGAAGTCGGCGTCGAGGCGGTGCAACCGGTGTCGTTCGCCCGGGATGTCGTGAAGCTCGACCCGCGCAAGCGCGCGCAGAGGACCGAGCGATGGCGACGCGTCGCAGCCGCTGCAGCCAAGCAGGCACAGCGAGCACGCGTTCCCGAGGTGCGCGAGCCCCTCTCGTTCGACGCGCTCGTAGGCGCGCTCGGCGGTTTCGATCTGGTGCTGGTCGCCTGGGAGGAGGCGTGCGACGACACCGTGCGTGACGCCATCTCCGCAGCGGCGATCGCCGCCGATTCCTCTGTCGCCATCGCGGTCGGCTCGGAAGGGGGTCTCACCGGCGCCGAGGTCGCTCGCATGCGCAATGCCGGCGCTCGAGTCGTCACGCTAGGCCCGACGATCCTGCGTGCGGAGACCGCCGGCATCGTGGCCCCTGCGCTGGTCGTCGCCGAGCTGCACGCCCTGCACGCGGCCGAGATCGCTCGCGACCCGGGCGGCTCGGCGTGAGCGAGCGGGTCGTGGGCGTCGCGCTCAAGACACTCGGCTGCAAGGTGAACCGGGTCGAGAGCGAGGACATCGCGGCCGACCTGCTCGGCAGGGGAGTGCAGCTCGTCGGCGAGGAGCACGCGGCCGTCGTCATCGTGAACACCTGCACGGTGACCGGTGAGGCCGACGCCAAGGCACGCAAGGCAGTCCGCCACGCCCTCAACGCGCGGAGCAACCCGGTGGTCGTGGTGACCGGGTGCATGGCCGCGATCTCGCGTGCGTCGCTCGAGGCGCTCGGCGAGCGTGTGGTGGTCGAGGTCGACAAGGACGCCGTCGTGTGGCGAGTTGCCGAAGCCCTCGAGCGTGTTGGGGACGGGGACATCGCCGGAGTCGGCGTCGCGACCCCCGCTGCAGCAGCGAGCGGCGCTCATGGAGGCAGTGCGTTCCGCACGAGGGCGATGGTCAAGATCGAGGACGGCTGCGATGCGTTCTGCAGCTACTGCATCGTGCCCTACGCCCGAGGAGGGCCACGGCCGACGCCGCTCACCAAGATCGAAGCCGACGCAGCGGGCCTCGTGTCGCGGGGCGTTCGCGAGATCGTGCTCACGGGGGTGAACCTCGGCAGGTACGACGACCGCGGACGAACCCTGGCTGACGTCGTTTCCGCCGTGGCGTCGAGCGGCATCGAGCGACTTCGGCTGTCGAGCATCGAGCCGCTCGATCTCACCGAGCGGCTCCTCGCCACGATGGCCGAGCTGCCCGCGGTGTGCGCGCATCTCCACGTGCCCCTCCAGAGTGGCTCGGACGCCGTGCTCCAGCGCATGGCGCGTCGCTACACCGCTGGCGAGTTCACCCAAGCGGTCGGACTCGCGCGCGCGGCGCTGCCCGGCCTCGCCGTGACCACCGACGTGATCGCGGGGTTCCCCGGCGAGACCGATGCCGACGCGCAGGCCACGCTGGACGTCTGCCGGGCGACGGGCTTCGCGAGACTGCATGTGTTCCGCTACTCCGAGCGCGAGGGCACCCCCGCGGTCTCGATGCCCGGCCGTGTCGATGCGGAGGTCCGTGCGGCGCGCGCTGCGGCCCTTCGCGAACTCGACGCGGAGCTTCAGTCCGGCTTCGCCCGTGCCCACGGAGGAACCGTCGTGGAGGTCCTCGTGGAGCGCGTGGCTCGCTCGGGGGCGAACGGTACCCTGGCGACGGGTACGGCGCGGGACTACCTGAAGGTCGAGGTCGAGTGCGAGCGCGAGGCGGGGATCGGCGATCTCGTGACTGCCGAGGTTACCGACGTCCATGTCACGCCCGCGCGGGCACGGCAGGCTGCTGTCGGAGCGTCCGGGTGACGGGCGGTGCGAAGGGCATGGAACCTGCTCGTCGGTTAGCGCCTTCCTTGGTTGAACCGCAGGTCAGCGTGATAGAATCTGCAGATAGCACCGCACCTGAGCTTGTCTGGCGACGAGCGGCGGCGCATGAGAATCGAGGTGTACCGACATAACCGTTGAATCAACCCAGATCCGCCTGGTGGTCCCGCCCGACTTGAACATGACATCCCTGCTCGGGCAGGGCGACAGGCTGTTGAGGCTTATCGAGGACGAGTTCGAGTCCGACATCTCCGTCAGAGGCAACGAGATCACCATCAACGGCTCCCCCGACGACAGCACGACTGTCTCGGGCCTGTTCTCCGAGATGATCCGTCTCGTCGAGCACGGCGAGAACCTCACCCTCGAGGGAGTCGAGCGTTCCATCGAGCTCATGAAGCATGACGAGATGCGCCCTTCCGAGCTGCACGGGGACGTCATCCTCACCCACAAGGGCAAGGCTGTCCGCCCCAAGACAGCCGGGCAGAAGCGTTACGTCGACGCCATCCGCAAGACCACGGTGACGTTCGGCATCGGTCCTGCCGGTACGGGCAAGACCTACCTCGCGATGGCGATGGCGGTCGAGGCGCTCAAGCGCAAGGAGATCGGGCGTATCATCCTCACCCGTCCTGCGGTCGAGGCCGGCGAGTCGCTGGGTTTCCTGCCCGGCACGCTCACCGAGAAGGTCGACCCTTACCTGAGGCCGCTCTACGATGCGCTGTTCGACATGATGGACGCCGAGAAGTCGGCTCAGCTGATCGAGCGCGGCGTCATCGAGATCGCACCGCTCGCGTACATGCGCGGTCGCACGCTCAACGACTCGTTCGTGATCCTCGATGAGGCGCAGAACACCACGCCCGAGCAGATGAAGATGTTCCTGACCCGCCTGGGCTTCGGCAGCAGGATCGTGGTCACCGGAGACGTCACCCAGATCGACCTGCCGCGTGGCAGCTCGGGGCTTCGCGAGGTGACCCACATCCTCGAGGGCGTTCCCGACATCGCGTTCATCGAGCTCACCGGCAAGGACGTGGTGCGCCATCGTCTCGTCCAGCATATCGTGACCGCGTACGGCGTCTACGAGGAGGCGCGGGCCGCCGGCCGCCATGAGTAACGCCCTCGAGTCTCTCGGCACGCACAAGGCGCGTCCGTACCGCCAGCGCCGGCGGTTGCGGCGCTTCATCGCCGCAGCCCTCGTCGCGGTCATCGCGATCGTGGTCGCGGCAACCGCGGCGGTCGTCGCCGACAACATCTTCGGTGGTTCGAACGAGGACCAGCTCGCCGCGTTCGTCGGAGGGGTCGCAGGCTTCACGGCAGCATTGGTTGCGGCCGCGATGATGCCGGTCGTGCGCAAGGTCAGCGGGCGCTCCGAAGAGGCCGCGCTGCTCGAGGCCGCCAATCCCGCTCATCCGCTGCTGCGCCAGCTGATGATCGACGCCCCCGGCACCTACGCCCACTCGGTCGCCGTCGCCAACCTCGCGGAGACCGCGGCGATGGAGATCGGGGCGAACCCGCTGCTTGCGCGAGTGGGGGCCTACTACCACGACGTCGGCAAGATCTCCTCGGCGTGCTGGTACTACGAGAACCAGCGCAACGGAGAGAACCCCCACGACAGCATCGGCCCGTCGCAGTCGGTCGCGGTGATCACCCAGCATGTCCGAGAAGGGGAGCGGATGGGCAGGGAGCACCACCTCCCCACCGCGGTCGACGACATCATCGCCCAGCACCATGGCACCTCACTCGTGCGCTACTTCTACTACCAAGCCGCCAACGAGGGCGCGCAGGTGTTCGAGGGCGACTACCGGTACCAGGGCCTCAAGCCGCAAAGTCGTGAGGCGGCGCTCGTGATGCTCGCCGACGGGTGCGAAGCGGCGGTACGCGCGATGATGACTGAGGACCCCGACATCGTCTCGGGCGTGGTCAAGGGCGTATTCGACGAGCGGCTCGCCGATGGCCAGCTCTCCGAGGCTGGGCTGTCCGCCGAGGACCTCGACACCGTCGCAGACGTCTACTCGGGTATGCTCACGAGCATGCACCACGGACGGTGCGAATACCCCGAGGCTCTCAGGAGGTTGCCCGCCGATGGAGATCAGCGTCATCAGCCATCGACAGCCTGAACCGCTCGACCTGTCCGCCTTCGAGCGGCTCGCTGGCTTCGTCCTCGATCGAGAGGACGCACCCGACGCGGTGGAGCTTTCCCTGGTCGTCGTCTCGCTCGACGAGATGACGTCGCTCAACGAGAAGTTCCGCGGCAAGGCCGGTCCCACCGACGTGCTGTCGTTCCCCTGCGACGAGCCCTGTGCTGTCGTTGGGCCCGGTGAGCCGATCGCGATCGGCGACGTGATCGTCGCTCCCGAAGTCGCCGAGGCTCAGGCCGCCGAGTACGGCCACACCGTCGAAGAAGAGCTGAACCTGCTCGTCGTGCACGGGGTTCTGCACCTTCTCGGCTACGACCACGAGGCCGACGACGAAGCCTCCGCGATGCAGGAGCGGGAGCGGGTCATTCTGTCCGCGTGGGCGAACGCGGTCTAGTGCCGCCGACGAAAGCCCACTCCGTGCGAACCCATTCGATCATCTGGAGCTTCCAGTACGCCATAGAAGGCGTTGTCTACGCCCTGCGCACCCAGCGCAACATGCGAATCCACGTCGGCGCCGCCATCGGCGCGCTCGTCACGGCGCTTCTGCTCGGCATCGAGCGTCTCGGGCTCGTCGCCATCGTCTTCGTGATCGCGCTCGTCTTCGTCACCGAGCTCGTGAACACCGCGATCGAGGCGACGGTGGACATCGCGACACAGCAGTACGAGCCGCTCGCCAAGATCGCCAAGGATGTGGCCGCCGGCGCTGTGCTCGTCGCCTCGCTCACGGCCCTGGTGGTGGCGTACCTCGTCATGTTCGAGCGCCTCAAGGACGTGGTCGGGTCGGGACTGGACTTCGCTCGCGTGGCGGCGCCCGACGTCGCGGTCATCGCACTCGGGCTCACCTTGCTCGCGGTGCTCATTGCCAAGGCGGTTGCACGGGAGAAGAACTTCCTTCGCGGCGGATGGCCCAGCGGCCACACTGCGCTCGCGTTCGGTATCGCCGTCACCATCGGGTTCATGACCAACTCACCCGCCGCGACGCTGCTCGCGTTGTTCGGGGCGTTCCTCGTCGCGCAGAGTCGGGTCGAGGGGAACATCCACACCGTTCCCCAGGTCATTCTCGGCGCGCTCCTGGGTGTGTTGCTGCCAGTTGCCGTGTACCAGCTGTTCCTTCGGTAGGAGGTCCGTGAGCGCGTGTACGAGCTCTTAGTGCTACTCGAATTCCTGATCTTCGTCGTGGTTGCCCTTGGTGCGGCGGTGCTCACTGCCGAGGAGGCTGCAGCGAAGCTGTTGACCGCGGGCCGCGTGCACCGGCTCGCCGAGACGGATCGCCCCGGCGCCCGCCAGCTCGATGAGCTGTGGGCTGGCGAACCTCGGCTGGCGTCCGCGGCTGCGCTCGCCCGCGCCCTCGCGTACGGTTTCGCGGGGTTCGTGGGGCTCGAGCTCGCGGGGCTCGTACTGAGCGCGTCGTTCTTCCCGATTGACCTCTCGGACGCCGCGATGCTGCCCCTCACTGCGGTCGTGTTCGCCCTCTCCGTGGTCGTTGCCGTCGCTCTCGCCTTCGCGATTCTCGAAGCCCTGCCCCGCACCATCGGTGTGGCGAACCCCGAGCGCGTCGCGCTGACGGCTGCTCCCACTGCGGCGGTGCTCACGAGGTTCCTCGCGCCGATCGCGGGGTTCCTCGGAGCCCTGTGGGTGTGGGCGGTGCACCTCGTGGGTGGCGAGCGGATCTCGAGCCCATGGACCACCGAGGAGGCCGAGCGTACCGTCGAGGAGGGGGACGAGGAAGCCGAGCGCGAGGAGGCCGAGGAGGCGTTCCTCGAGGCTATGTCGGACTTCGCGGAGAAGGTCACCCGTGAGGTGATGGTGCCTCGGCCGGACGTTGCGGCGCTTTCGGACACCGCGACCATCTCGGAGGCCATCGCGCTCATCGAGCGGCGCGGGTTCAGTCGGCTGCCGGTGTATCACGTCAGCGTGGATGACATCCGCGGGGTCCTCTACGCCAAGGACATCCTCATCACCCTGGGCAGGGATGCCCATTCCTGCAGCACCGACGCCTCCATCTCGCCACTCGTCCGACCGGCGATCTACGTTCCCGAAACGAAGCCGGTCGAAGAGCTGCTGCTGGAGATGAGGAAGGCCCGCACTCACATCGCCATCGTCGCGGACGAGTACGGCGGCACGGCGGGCATCGTGACCCTCGAAGACTTGCTGGAGGAGATCGTCGGCGAGATCGCTGACGAGTACGACCGAGAGGTCCCCTTGGTCATGGACCTCGGCGACGGCCGCTATCGGGTCGACGCCCGTTTGGCGGTCGACGATCTCAACGAACGGTTCGGTACCGCCGCAGAGCCGGAGTACGACACCGTGGGCGGGTTGGTGCTCGAAGTCGCGGGACACATCCCAGTCGTGGGAGAATCGGTTGAGATAGACGGCGTCCGCCTGACGGTGGACCGCATCGAGGGGAACAGGATCCGGCAGCTCGTCGTGCAGCCCGCTGCAGGCGAGGACGAAGGGGAATAGCCGAAATGCACAGTCTGACCGCGTCCGACCTCGCACTGCTCGCATTCGCCCGCGAGATGAAGGAGAAGTCCTACGCGCCGTACTCCGACTTTCGTGTCGGCGCCGCGATCTTCGCGAACGGCGACATCTTCCAGGGCTGCAACGTCGAGAATGCGGCGTACGGGTCCACGTTGTGCGCCGAGGCCTCCGCGCTTGCCGCCGCGGTGGCCGCCGGGTGCCACGACATCGACGCCGTGGCGGTCGTCGGCGACTCAGAGTCGCCCACGGTCCCGTGTGGCAACTGCCGCCAGATGCTCGCTGAGTTCAATCCCGAGCTGCGCGTGATCATGGGCGGCTGCACCGACGAGGTGATGG
>CAYHCN010000033.1:0-10780 GCA_964354945.1 uncultured Eubacteriales bacterium | reverse complement strand
GTAGGGAATACATGCCGCGCAAGAAGCAGCACGACGTCGTAGCACCAGACGCGGACACGACGGCCGAGATGACGGCCGATAGCTCCGTCGACGACGCACAACCAGACACCGACATCGAGCCCGGACCCGACAGCCCCGGCTGCGAGTGGGTCGAACAGGTCGTCGCCTTCCACCTCGCCGGTCAGCGCTACGCGCTTCCCATCGAGCGGGTTCAGGAGATCCAGCACATCGTCGCGTTCTCCGAGGTCCCGTCCGGCGGCGCGGCTGTCGTCGGCATGGTGAACCTTCGCGGCAACGTCATCCCTGCGGTCGACCTGCGCGTGCTCGTCGGGCTGCCCACGGTCGAGTACGGCCTCGAGACGCCGATGATCATCTGCCACGCCAGCGGCGATCTTGTCGCCGTGCTGGTCGACGCAGTGGAGGATGTCATCGAGCTGCCGGCGGGTTGCCTGCAGGAGTCCCCAGCGATGCACGCACTGTCGTCGAAGATGCTCGGCGTGGCGCGGCTCGAATCGGGTCTCGTCTACGTGCTCGACCTCGACCTTCTTCTCAGCGGGCGACTCTACGGGGCGGGGGTGAGCTGAGTGAGCGATTCCGTCGTCACGCACCTCAACCAGACCGCCGAGGAGGTCCTTGCTCAGCGGGCCGCGTCGCTGGGTCAGGAGGCCGTCGACGAGAACGCTGGCGACCAGATCGCGCTGCTGCTGTTCCGTCTCGGTGTGGAGTGGTACGCCGTGCGCGTCGGCGACGTGCGCGAGATCTACCAGGAGTACGAGGTCACACCGGTGCCGTGCGTACCGGATTTCATACAAGGCGTGGTCAACATCCGCGGCGAGATCCTCTCGGTCACCGATCTCGCGAAGATCATGGAGCTTGGGTCGGCGCCAACTGAAGGCGTGCAGCCCCCCGCGATCGTCGTGAATTGCAGCGACGTCGCTACTGCGATGGTCGTCGACGAGATCGGCGACATCATCGAGCTGCCCCGGGGCGGGCTGGAGGCGCCGGTCAGCATCATCGACCGCAGCCAGGCCGAGTTCGTCTCGGGCAGCGTGTACGTCGACGGAACGCTCATCGGGGTCGTGAACGTGGACAGGGTGTTGGAGCCGGTCGGCGGGTCGAGCCGGCACTAGATGGTACGGGGAAGGGCGCGAGGGACCATGGACATCCGGAAGCGGATATCGAGCAGCTTCATCAACCGACTGATCTTCTGGACGGTGCTCATCCAGATCGGCTACCAGCTGATCCTGTACGCGGGGATCTACCTGATCTTGCAGGATGAGATCGCGCAGTCGGCCAACGTGGCGGTCGACTTCCTCATGCTGATGGCGCTCTCACTGGTGCTCTTGGTCGCGTGGGGCTTCATCCTCTACTACCTCGGCCGCAAGTTCGTCGGTCCGCTCAACGCGGTGGTCGAGAGCGTTCGCTCGGCGTGTCAGGGCGAGATCGGCAAGAAGGTCGACGTGAAGAGCGAGGACGAGATCGGCGTGCTCGCGCAGTCGTACAACCAGATGCTCGACCTGATCATCTACCTCATCCGCCAGACCCAGGAGTCCTCGAAGCGCCTGTCCGGCTCGGCGAGCGACATCCTTTCCGCCACCGAGCAGCAGGCCTCCGGCGCAGCCGAGCAGGCCGCCTCGATCAGCCAGACCACCGCGACGATGGAGGAGCTCGCGTCCACCTACCGTCAGATCGCGGAGAACGCGAACCAGGTCGTGTCGATGGCCGAGGCCTCCCTCGGCAGCGCCGAGAACGGCCAGCAGGCGGTCATGAACACGCTCACCGCCATGGAGGAGATCAAGGTCCGCACCCAGCAGAGCGCCAACAAGATCCTCACGCTTGGCGAGCGCAGCCAGCAGATCGGCCAGGTCCTCGCGATCATCAACTCCATCGCCGACCAGACCAAGATCCTCGCGCTGAACGCGGCTATCGAGGCCGCCCGCGCCGGCGAGGCGGGCAAGGGCTTCTCGGTCGTTGCAATCGAGATCCGCAAGCTCGCCGAGTCGGTCGTGGATTCGACCAGCGAGATCTCCACGATCATGAACGAGATCCAGACCGCCGCGAACGAGCTCGTCATGTCCACCGAGCAGGAGCTCAAGCACGTACAGGGCGGCGTGGACCTCGCCCACACCACCGGCGATTCGCTGGACCAGATCCTCGAGATGGTCGAGCAGACCACCGTCGCCGCCAAGGAGATCTCGGCGGCCACCCAGCAGCAGAAGAGCGCGACCGACCAGGTCGTGAAGGCGATGCGCGAGGTGGCGACCGTCGCGCAGCAGACTGCCGCGGGCTCGAAGCAGGTCGCTACGGCGGCCGAACAGCTCTCGGCGATGGCGAAGGAGTCGGCGCAGGTCGGCTCGGCGTTCAGCGTCGTGGACCAGGCGTAGCGAGAACGCGCAGAGGAGCGAATCCATGGTCGACTTCGACCGCAGCGCGTTCGTTGCCAAGTTCCAGGAAGAGGCGGCCGACCTTCTGCAGCGCCTGAACGAGGGCGTCATCACCCTCGAGGCGCAGCCCGACGACAAGCCGCTCATCGACCAGATGCTGCGCGATGCCCACACCCTCAAGGGCGCCTCGCGCATGGTCGGGCTGATCGACATCAGCAACGTCGCCCACCGGCTCGAAGACATCATGGTCCGGATCCGCGAAGGCGAGCTGGTCTACACCGACAAGATGAGCGACGACTTCTTCGAGGCGCTCGACGCGATCGTGTATCTCGTCGAGAACGGTGGAGAGAACACCGACGACGCGCTGGACCTCGAGGCGCTGCAGGCGAAGCTATCCGCGGTCGCCGGAACCGGCGAAGCCGCGGCCTCGGGGGCGAGCGCACCCGCGCACGCACCCGCCGGCGCGCCCGAGGCCTCCGCCGGGGCGGCTCAGACGGCGGACGCCGGTACGGCCGCCGAAGCCCGGGGCGCACAAGCACCCGAGCTACGGCCGGAGAGCGCCGGCGAGGACGAGGGCGACGAGTCGGAGCTCGAGACCGAGGACACCGGCGACGAGGAGCCCGTCACTTCCTCCGGCGAAGGCGGCGGCCCTGCCGCGGCCGGGCCTGGTTCGGCGGCGACCGGGCTCAAGGCCAAGACGCAGACGACGATCCGCATTCGGACCGAGCAGGTCGATCGGCTCCTGAATCTCATCAGCGAGACGGTGATCGCGCAGATCAAGTCGGAGCAGCGGCTGTCCGAGCTGCGCGCGCAGGGCAACGAGCTCGCCGAGGCGTGGTCGGCATGGCTGCGGCTTCGCGCGGAGCTCTCGGCGGTCGTCGATGGCGACCAGATGACGGCGCTCGAGACTGCGCTGAACGCGGTCGACTCGCTACTCGCGGATTCGCGCCACATGACCAACTCGTTCGTGAAGGACTACGGCGAGGACGTCTCGCGCGCAGGTGTCGTGGTGAACGATCTGCAGGAGCAGGCCATGGCGCTGCGGATGCTCCCCGCGAACACCATCTTCCAGACCTTCCCGCGCGCGATGCGTGACCTCGCCAAGCAGTTCCACAAAGAGATCGACCTCATCATCGAGGGCGGGGAGACCGAACTCGACAAGAAGGTCCTCGAGGAGATCAACGACCCGCTGATCCACATCATGCGCAACGCGGTGGACCACGGCATCGAGGATCCCGAGACGCGCAAGAAGCGCGGCAAGCCAGCCGCGGGCACCGTCCGCCTTTCTGCACGGCAAGAGGGCGACCGCATCATCATCGAGATCGCGGACGACGGCGGCGGCATCGACCCCGAGAAGGTCAAGGCCGCGGCTATCCGCAAGGGGTACCTCACCGAGGCCGAGGCCCGCTCGATGTCCGACCGCGAGGCCGTCTACCTCATCTTCGAGGCGGGTTTCTCGACCGCGGCCATCATCACCGAGATCTCGGGGCGTGGCGTCGGCATGGACGTCGTGCGGGAGTTCGTCGTCGAGAAGCTGAAGGGTTCCATCGACGTCCAGTCCGAGCTCGGCCGCGGCACCACCTTCCGCATGGCCATCCCGCTGACTCTCGCGATCATCCGCGCGCTGCTACTCAGGTGCGGCGACCAGGTCTTCGCGCTGCCGACCAGCTCGGTCGAGGAGACCCTCCGGGTCGATCCCGCCGAGATCCTAAAGGCCGAGGGTCGCGAGGTCATCAGGCGGCAACGACGGACGATTCCCGTCGTGCGCCTCGCGAGCATCCTCGATGTGCCCGAGACCGACCATGAGGGGGCCAAGGTGCCGATCGTGACCATCGGCTTCTCGGGGCAGCGGATGGGCTTCATCGTGGACGGGTTCATCGGCGAGCAGCAGATCGTCATCAAGCCGCTCGGCAGCCACCTCCAGAAGGTCGACAACATCGCCGGCGTCACCGTGCTCGGCGCGGGCGAGATCGTGCCCATCCTCAACGTTCCCGACCTCATGACCAACGCGCGCATGAGGGCCGGCACCCGAATGGGGCCGATCGCACGCGAAGAGCACGAGGGCGCGCGGCGCGTGCTCATCTGCGAGGATTCCTTCACCACCCGCGAGCTCGAGCGCTCGATCTTCGAGGCGGCAGGCTACGAGGTCGAGACCGCGGTCGACGGTCAGGAAGGCCTTACGATGCTGCGCGAGGGCGCTCAGGTGGACGCGGTAGTCACCGACGTCCAGATGCCGCGGATGACCGGCTTCCAGCTGACTCGAGCGATCAAGAGCGACAAGCAGCTGAAGGAGATTCCCGTGGTCATCGTCACCTCGCTCGAGCGCGACGAGGAGAAGGCCGAGGGGATCCAAGCGGGAGCGGACGCGTACATCACGAAGTCCGTATTCAACCAAGACACACTGCTCGACACCGTCGAGCGGCTGATTCGCTAGCGCGCAGGGGGACACGTGCCGAAGAAGGACATCGTCCGCGTTGTCGTGTGCGACGACTCGCTCGTCGCGCGCGAGATGCTTTCGACCATCCTCGCCTCCGACCCCACGATCGAGGTCGTCGGCCAGGCGAAGGACGGCGTCGAGGCCGTCGAGATGGTGGCTCGGCTGCGGCCCGACCTTGTGACCATGGACATCCACATGCCCCGGATGGACGGGCTCAAGGCCACCGAGCAGATCATGGCGTTCAACCCGACACCGATCCTCGTGGTGTCGACCTCGGTGTACGGCGAGGGGATGGGCCTCGCGTTCGAGGCGCTCACCTTTGGCGCCCTCGACGTGGTCAAGAAGCCCGAGCCCAGCGATTGGGCCGAGCTCGAGGCCATCGGCAAGGACCTCATCCGCAAGGTCAAGCTCCTCGCGAACGTGCGCGTGATCACCCACATCCAGGGTCGCCGAGAGCGGGCTGCCGAGCATCTTGCCAGCATCCACGACACCCGCGGCCGCACCATCGTCGCGATCGGCTCGTCGACCGGCGGGCCATCCGCGCTGCTCACCGTGCTCAGCGGGCTTCCAGCGAAGCTGCCTGCCGCCGTCGTGATCGCCCAACATATCGCGGACGGCTTCATTCCCGGGCTCGTGACCTGGCTCGAGGAATCGACTCACAACCGAGTCGTCGCCGCCGAGGACGGACAGCTCATCGAGTCGGGCACGGTGTACTTCGCACCGACCGGATGCAACCTCTCCGTGCGAGGCGATCGCCTCGTCTTCGAGGAGAAGCCGCCCGATCAGCTGTACGTGCCCTCGGTGGATCGGCTCTTCGAGTCGGTCGCAACGTCGTACGGGCGGCGGGCCATCGGAGTGCTGCTGACCGGGATGGGCGCTGACGGCGCTCGCGGCCTCAAACGCCTGCGCGAA
This sequence comes from uncultured Eubacteriales bacterium, assembly GCA_964354945.1. Classification (GTDB taxonomy): domain Bacteria; phylum Actinomycetota; class Coriobacteriia; order Anaerosomatales; family CAVXGS01; genus CAVXGS01. The sequence continues at coordinate 5,047 of CAYHCN010000033.1, read as the reverse complement.
GCAGGCGGCGCCACGATTGCACAGGACGAGGCGACCTCCACCGTCTTCGGCATGCCGAAGGCCGCGATCGAGGCGGGTGCAGCCGACCAGGTCCTCGCGATGGAGGACATCGGAGAGGCCGTCGTCGAGCTGCTCGCAGAGCCCGCCCCGGACTCCGTTCGGCCCTCGCTATCGTGACCCCGGCGAACAACCTGTATAGCGGGACCCCGTTCATGCGAATTCACGTTCGCCGAACGGTATAAACCCCCACTCTCAGTGCGCCGATACCACCCTCACATGAAGTGGGCGTGCATCGCGTAGTTCCTGCACCGGCGATTCCCTGCGAGCGCGATGCAACACGAAGGGGTGAGGGGAATGACGCTCGGCGTCTACCTATCTCGATGTGACGGTGCGGTCGACGCTGCCGTCGATCTCGATGCTGCCGCGTCAGACATCATGCCCCGCGCAGCAGTGGTGCGAGTCTTCAGCGATTTCTTCGACGACGGAGCGATCGACCGGATGGTCGCCGACGTCGGCGAACACGGCATCGACGCCGTGGTGCTGGGGGGCAACTCGTACGAGCACTACATCAAGAGCCTCTCCGGGCACTTCTTGCGCGATCGCCTCGCCGAGGCGGGCGTGAACCCCAACCGTGTGATCGCAGCGAACCTGCTCGAGCAGGTCGCCCTCGCGCACCCGGGTGACCGCGCCGGAGCGACCGCGAAGGCGCGCGGGGTCATCAACGTCGCGGCGCTTCGCGCAGAGCAGGGGACCGACCTTGTCGCCATCACCAGCGAGCCGAAACGATCGGTGCTCGTGTTGGGCTGTACTGCCGAGGGCCTCGTCGCGGCTCAGCGTCTGCTCCAGGTGGGCTTCTCGGTGGTGATCCTCGATCGCGAGGACGGTTGCCGTGCGACACAGGAGTCTGGCGTGCTTCGTGCAACCGCGGGGTTCGTTCTGGGCCACCCGAAGACGATCGCCGTCGACGCAGCGTCGATCGCTGACGCCGACGGCTGGCTCGGCGACTACCGCGTGTGGGTGACCTCAGGCACGGCCGAGATGACCTTCGAGGTCGGCGGCATACTGATCGCCGAGCCCGAGCGCGCTGAGTGGGTCGCCGAGCTGCGCGACCACTTCCAGGTGGACGTCGATGACGACGGGCACGCCCGATCAATCGACCCCGCTACCCACCCCGCCGAGACGGTGGACCCCGGCATCATGGTGATCCCGGTCCTCGGCGGGGCTTCCGGCGATGGCCTCACCGTGCGCGACCGCGTCGCGGTTTCCGACGCGGCGGCCCTCGCACTCATCCTCCGGCTGTCCCAAGAGACGGTGACCCACTTCCACGACGTGTCGCATGTCGACGACACCCTTTGTGGCGGCTGCGCGTCGTGCGTAAAGACGTGCGCGTTCGGTGCCTGCAGCATCGACCCTGCCACTGGACTGTCCTCGGTGGACGTCCGGCGCTGCCGTGCGTGCGGCAAGTGCGTCGTGTCGTGCCCGGTGGGGGCCCGTGACGTCATCAACGCGCCGCACGACTACCTGCTCGACGCTATCCGGGCGCTTGCGGACGTGGAGACCGACGGACACCCGAAGGTCATCGGCTTCCTGTGCGGCGGCTGCGGCTACCCGGCTGCGGACCACGCCGGCAGGATCGCCACCGAGCGTGGTCAGGGCTACCCCGCCTCCTTCCTCCCGATCCGCATCCCGTGCGGCGGCCGCCTCGACACGCTCTACGTGCTCGAGGCGTTCAGGCGGGGCTTCGACGGCGTGACCGTGTTCCGGTGCCGCGAGGGCCACTGCCACAACCTCATCGGCAACCTCGACATGGACCGTCGCATCAACCTGCTGCGCACGGTGCTGCGTTCGCGCAACCTGGACGACTCGCGTCTGAGGATTGTGGACATCTCCCCGTTCGAGGGCGAGCACTTCATCGCCGAAGTGGACGAGGTGTTCGAGACCGTGGGATCGCTCGCGGATGGTAAGGGAGGCCGATGATGGCCAAGCCGACGCTTGCCACGGTCGCCCTAGGCGGCTGCGAGGGGTGCCACGTGTCGCTGCTCGACGCGCACGAGGGGCTGCTCGACCTGCTCGAGGTCGTGGACCTGGTGAATACGCCTTACACCGGGCCTGACGAACTGCCCGACCACGTCGACGTGGTCCTGGTCGAGGGCCCCGTCGAGACCGAGGCCGATCTGGCGCACCTGATGCGCGCTCGCGAAGTCGCGGGAACGCTCGTCGCGATGGGATCCTGCGCGGTGCTGGGCGGCATCGGCGGCTTGCGCAACCTGGCGCACCGCCGAGACGTGCTGGAGACCGCGTTCGGCCAGGCAGGCATGGTCGAGAAACAGGGCGACGGCCTGCCCAAGCTCAAGCAGCGCTGCCGGCCGATCGCCGACTTCGTCGCCGTCGACTACACCGTGCCCGGCTGCGCGCCCGAGACGAAGAACCTCCTGGCGTGCGCGATGGCTGCGGTCGCCGGCGACCCGTACAACCCGCCGCGGCGCAACCTGTGCGACGAGTGCCCGCGGGTGAAGGACAAGCTGCTGCACCACACCCAGGAATTCATCTCGGACAACGTCTTCGCGCTTATGGAGCTCGACGAGATCGATCCCGAGGCGTGCTTCCTGGAGCAAGGCGTCGTGTGCATGGGCCCGATGACCCGCGAAGGGTGCGGCGCGAAGTGCACGAGCGCTTCGGTCCCGTGTCGCGGCTGCATGGGCCCGAGCCGGCTCGAGTTCGAGCAGGGCGGCAAGGCCGTCGACGCGCTGGCTGCGGTTCTGCCGGCCGGCGCGCTCATGTACATGGAGGACCTGATCGGGACGACCTACCGGTTCTCGCTCGGCGTGTCCGTGTTCCCCGGTGTCGTTGACTCGGATGGCGGTGATCTCGATGCCTAGCACCGTGAAGCTTCCCGCCACCAAACGGATCGAGGGCCACGGCCGCGTGTCGCTGTACCTGGGCGATGACGGCCGAGTGAGCGCAGCGCACTTCGACGTCACCGAGTTCCGTGGCTTCGAGGCGATGCTCGAAGGCCGGATGGTGTGGGAGATGCCGCTGATCACCAGCCGCATCTGCGGCGTGTGCCCCGTCTCCCACCACCTTGCCGCCGTGAAGGCCGCAGACGCTCTGCTCGGGGTCGACATCCCGCCAGCGGCGAAGATGCTGCGGGAGATCCTCCACCTCGGAGGGTTCGCCCAAGACCACGCGCTGCACTTCTTCTTCCTGGCCGGCCCCGACTTCCTGTTGGGCGACGGCACTGCGGCGCGCGACCTTCTCGGCGTCGTCGAGGCCGATCCCGAGCTCGCGAAGCGCGCGATCGCGCTGCGCCGAGCCGGACAGCGCGTCGTCGAGATCGTCGGAGGCCGCACCAGTCATCCCGTGACCGCGATCCCCGGCGGCATGAGCCGCGGCATCACCGAGGCCGACCGTGCGGAGCTCCAGGCGCTCACTGCCGAGATCCTCGCCGGGGCGATTCCCTCAGCCGACCTCGCTCGCGAGTCGACCGAGCGGCTCCTCGCGCAGCACCCCGAGTTCTCGGCGGAGCCCGTGAGCTACATGGCGCAGATGCGCGGCAGCGTCTTCGATCTCTACGACGGCGAGGTCCGCGTGATGGGCCCGACCGGCGAGATCTCCCAGGAGTGGGCGGTTACCGAGTACGCTTCCCACATCGCCGAGGAGACCCTGCCTCACAGCTACGCGAATGCGCCGTACCTGACCGCGCTCGGCCCGGACGCCGGTGCGTACCGAGTGGGACCGCTCGCCCGGCTCAACATCGCCGAGACGATGCCCGGTCCGCGCTCGCAGGAGCTCCTCGACGCGTACCGCGCGACCCTCGGTCGCCCCGTCCACGCCGTGCTGGCGTACCACTGGGCGAGGATGATCGAGCTCGTCGCATCGGCCGAGCGTCTCGAGGTGCTCCTCGCCGACGACGAAGTCGTCTCGCCCGAGGTCAGGGTCAAGGTCGACCGTGCGGACGGTGTCGGCATCGCGGCGGTCGAGGCGCCTCGCGGGACCCTGATCCACCACTACGAGGCCGATCCCGTGGGCAAGGTGGTCAAGGCGAACCTGATCGTGGCCACTACGCACAACATCCGTTCGCTCGATGCCTCCGTGCTCGATGCGGTGGTCGGCTCGAGCTACGACGGCGCTCTGCCCGACGACGTGTTCCGCAGGATGGAACTGGGCATCCGTGCCCACGACCCGTGCCTGTCGTGCGCAACGCACGAGATCGGGCGCATGCCGCTGGTCATCGAGGTCGTCTCGGCCGACGGCACGGTGCTGGAACGCAGGGGGGTGTCGTAGGTGGACGCCCCCGCGGCGGTCGACAAGGTCCGAGAGAAGCTCGAGTCCAGCTTCGGCAAGGCGATGACCGTGATGATCATGGCCTCGGCGTCGAATGCCACGGGCACGAGCACCTTCGGGATGGATAACGAGCACTACGCGCAGTTCGTCGAGTGTGTCTGCCGGGACCAGCGGGTCGTCGACATGTGGGGGGCCCGAGGAGCTGGGGATGCCCTCAACCAATGGAAGGCACTCGTGTAGCGATTACCCCTGAGCTACCGAGTGCCGAGACGCCCGCCGTGCTCGGCGAGCAGCGCGCGAGCTACCGAGGCCGCCTCGATCGAGGCGGCCTCGGCGATGTCCGACAGCCCCTCGACGTGCTCCATGACCGGGCCGGCGACCGAAACGAGGAACCCGCGGGGCGCCGTGCCGTAGAGCGTCTCGGCGAGGCCGAGCAGCCCGTCGGGATCGACGCCGTGCAGTGAAGCGACACCCGGTCCGGGGACGACTTCGACCACGTCGACCGCGGGCTCGTCACGGCGCTCGGCGTCGATGAAAATGACGAAGCCGGTCTCGGCGAGCTCGGACGTCATCCCGAAGTCGAGCTGGTGGACGGCGGTGAGCGTGAGATCCTCGCGCTCGGCGTCGGTCAGCTGCGCCTCGAGGTGCTCGAGCACGCGATGGGCGACCCCGTCGTCTCCGCGCGTCACGTTGCCGATGGCGATGATGGTAGTAGCCATGCGCGAAGTATACTGACCACCATGCAGAACCTTCCCATCGGCGT
>CAYHCN010000032.1:0-10882 GCA_964354945.1 uncultured Eubacteriales bacterium | reverse complement strand
CCTGCGCATGTACGTGAAGTACGCCGAGCGTAAGAAGTGGAAGGTCGACCTGCACGACGCGCCCGAGGGTGTCGAACTCGGTATCGACCGGGCGCTGTTCACCGTCCACGGTCGAAACGCCTACGGGATGCTCTCCTCGGAGGCGGGGGTGCACCGGCTCGTACGTATCAGCCCCACGGACGAGAAGAAGCGTCGCCAGACCACGTTCGCCGGCGTCGAAGTGCTGCCGGTGCTGCCCAACGACATCAAGGTCGATATCCGCGACGAGGACCTCCGCATCGACGTGTTCCGCTCGAGCGGCCCCGGCGGTCAGAGCGTGAATACGACCGACTCGGCAGTCCGCATCACCCACATTCCGACCGGCATCGTGGTCTCGGTCCAGAACGAGAAGAGCCAGCACAAGAACAAGGACACGGCGATGTCGATCCTGCGGGCACGCCTGTTCGAGATCGAGGAGGCGAAACAGCGCGCCGAGCTCGACGCGCTGCGAGGCGAAAAGCGCGACATCAGCTTCGGGAGCCAGATCCGCAACTACGTGATGTACCCCTATCAGCTGGTCAAGGACGTGCGCACGGGCATCGAGACAGGCAACGTCGACGCCGTGCTCGACGGTGACATCGACGAGTTCGTGATCGGGTTCCACAAGTGGCGCGTGCACCACGAGCTGGGCGAGGGCGCCTCAGCGAATGCCGCCGGAACGCTCTCTGACGGCGATGCCGCTGGTGCGGACGCGCCGAGTGCGACACCGGCCGAAGCGTAGGACTGCAGATGCGCCTGCTCGCCGACGTGCACGTCCACACCGTCGCATCTGACGGCTACTGCACTGTGACCGAGCTCGCCATCGCCGCACGGGGGCGGGGGCTGGAGCTGATCGCGATCACCGACCACGGTCCCGCGGTCGCACCGCGCGGCGCCGAGCTCTACTACTTCCGTAACCTGCGGGTCGTGGCGAGCGTCGTCGACGGCGTCCGTGTTCTCAAGGGGTGCGAGGCCAACATCGTCCCCGGTACAGACAACGGCCTCGACCTTCCCGACGATCACCTCGCGCGGCTGGACTTTGTCGCCGCCGGGTTCCACCCGGGCACAGGGTTCGACGTTATCGATCGCGTGCGCAACACCGAAGCCCTGTTGCAGGTCATCGAGAATCCCTACGTCGACCTGATCGCCCACCCGGGCAACGATGCGCAGTTCCCGCTCGAGCTCGAAGCGGTGGTCGCGGCGGCCGCGAGACAGCGAGTCGCGCTCGAGCTCAACAACCACTCCTTCGACGACATGACGCCTCGCTCCGAAGCCACGGAGCGGGAGTGCGAGTTCGCGTCGGCGGCGAAAGCAGCTGGTGCTCTGGTGGCGGTCGGCTCCGATGCGCACTTCGCGAACCGCGTCGGCGTGTTCGACGCGGCGATCGCGGCAGCGGAGTCCCTTGGCTTCTCGGAGGACGAGATCCTGAATCACTCCGCCGAGAGCGTCCTGGGGTTCCTCACCGGCAAGCGCGAGCGCCCGTACCTCGATGCGGGGGGCGAGTGGAGCTGGCGCGAAGCCGTAGGGCTCGGCGAGAATGGGGCCGGCGATTGCGGACAAGATGAGCCCCGAAGGGGTGGACGTGACGCGGCTGTCCTCGAAGCGCTCATGCGACTGAAGGACGGCGTGCGCACGGGAGGAGCATCGTGATCGGAGCGGTGACGAGCAGGCTGCGCCGCCTCACGCCGCAGCGGGTGCTTCGTCATCGTCCTGTCCGCGAGTTCCTGTGGATGACCGGCGGCATCCTGCTGACCGCCTGGGGGCTCGACTCATTCCTCATCCCCAACAAGATCGCGGCAGGCGGCGTATCCGGCCTCTCCACGATTCTCTACTACCTGCTCAAAGGCGCCGGGCTCCCGACGCTGCCAGTCGGCACGCTGATGCTGCTGTTCAACGGCGTGCTTCTGCTCGTGGCGTGGCGAATCGCGGGCACCAAGTACGCGGCGAAGACCATCTACGGGATCGTCGGCCTGTCGGTCGCCGTCAATGTGATCGCGCACTACGCGCCCGCCCTTGCGGCCGACAACCTGCTGCTCGCGGCGCTGTACGGCGGTGCCACCACCGGTATCGGGCTGGGCATGGTGTTCAAGGCGGGAGGCAACACCGGTGGCACCGACATCGTGGCGCAGCTCCTTTCGCGTCGCGTGCCACTCGCCGTTGGCCAGCTGATGCTGCTCGTCGATGCCGCCATCACCGTCACCGCAGGCTTCGCGTTCGGGCTCAACTACGCGCTGTACGCTGCCGTCGCCATCGTTGTGGGCGGGGCTTCAATCGACCTCGTGCTCGACGGACCCGTGGTCGAGAAGGCCGCATGGATCATCTCCGACCAAGCCGAGGCGATCGGCGCGGCGATCAACGAGGAGCTCAAGCGCGGCGCCACAGCGATCTCAGCGACCGGCGTCTACACCGGACAGCCCCGCGGCATGCTCTATGTGGTGGTGTCGCGCCGAGAAATCGACGACTTGAAGCACCTCGTCGCGACGATCGACCCCGTGGCTTTCATGGTGCTCTCCGACGTCCACGAGGCTATCGGCGAGGGGTTCCGGCAGTTCGACGCGCTCTAGCAACCGCCACTTTCCGGCCACCGCCTGCCCCTCCGGCCGGACACGGAGCCTTCGGGCGCTGACCGCCCACCGCCCCCAGTCCTCCACCTGCCGCCCCCTCTGACCGCCTGCGGCAGCTTCCTTGGTTCCCAACGGGTATGGCAATACCTTAGGGAGCATTCCTATCGAGGAGGCGACTATGGAGGACAACACCCAGATCAAGGATCCGGCCGAGCGATACCGGTCCGGGGTCATGAAGTACGCGAAGATGGGCTACTGGGACGGGGACTACGAGCCCAAGCCCACCGATGTCCTCGCAGTGTTCAGGGTCACACCCCAGGAAGGCGTGGACTGGATCGAGGCAGCTGCGGCGGTCGCGGGGGAGTCGTCGACGGCGACGTGGACAGTGGTGTGGACAGATCGTCTCACGGCGGCTGAGCACTACCGCGCGAAGGCGTATCGGGTCGAACCGGTTCCCGGCGCCGAGGACCAGTTCTTCGCCTACATCGCGTACGATCTCGAGCTCTTCGAGCCCGGCTCCATCGCGAACCTGACCGCGTCGATCATCGGCAACGTGTTCGGGTTCAAGCCGGTCAAGGCGCTGCGCCTCGAGGACATGCGCATACCGCCGGCGCTGGTGACCACGTTCCCCGGTCCCCCGGCGGGCATCATCGTGGAGCGCGAGCGGCTCGACAAGTTCGGACGCCCGCTGCTCGGTGCGACCATCAAGCCGAAGCTGGGGCTCTCGGGGAAGAACTACGGTCGGGTGGTCTACGAGGCGCTGCGCGGAGGCCTCGACTTCACCAAGGACGACGAGAACATCAACTCGCAGGCGTTCATGCACTGGCGCGACCGGTTCCTGTACTGCATGGAGGCAGTGAACCGCTCCGAGGCGGCCAGTGGTGAGGTGAAGGGTCACTACCTCAATGTCACCGCCGCCACGATGGAGGAGATGTACGAGCGCGCCGAGTTCGCCAAAGAGGTGGGGTCCGTCGTCGTCATGATCGATCTCGTCATCGGGTGGACTGCCATCCAATCCATGTCGAACTGGGCGGCCAAGAACGACATGCTGCTCCACATGCACCGCGCCGGTCACTCCACCTACACGCGCCAGAAGAACCACGGAGTGTCGTTCAGAGTCATCTCGAAGTGGCTGCGCCTTGCGGGCGTCGACCACCTCCACGCGGGCACTGTCGTCGGCAAGCTCGAGGGCGACAAGAACTCGGTGCTCGGCTTCTACGACGTGCTCCGAGAGCAGCGCAACGAGATCAACCTCGAGCACGGCCTGTTCTTCGAGCAGGATTGGGCCGGATTGCGCAAGGTCATGCCTGTGGCCTCCGGCGGCATCCATGCCGGTCAGATGCACCAGCTTCTGGACCTGTTCGGCGACGACGTGGTCCTGCAGTTCGGCGGGGGGACGATCGGTCATCCTGAGGGCATCGCCGCCGGGGCCACAGCCAACCGGGTCGCTCTGGAGGCCATGGTGAAGGCCCGCAACGAGGGCAAAGACATCCTCGCCGAGGGTCCGCGAATCCTTGCCACCGCCGCCGAGACGTGCCGCCCGCTTCGCGCGGCGCTGGACACGTGGGGCGAAGTGACCTTCGACTACGCGAGTACCGATACCCTCGACGTTGTGCCCACCCCGACCGCGCTGTAAGGAAGGAGACCACCATGCGAGTCACCCAGGGCGCGTTCTCGTTCCTCCCGGACCTCACCGACGACGAGATCCGGATGCAGCTCGAGTACTGCCTCGAGAACGAATGGGCCGTTTCGGTGGAGTACACCGACGATGCGCACCCCCGCAACACCTACTGGGAGATGTGGGGCCCGCCCATGTTCGACCTCGAGGATCCCGCGGGGATCATGGACGAGATCCGAGCATGCCGAGAGGCCTACCCCCAGCACTACATCCGGATCACTGCGTTCAACTACATCCACGGTGTCGAGTCGGTCGCCCTCTCGTTCATCGTGAACCGTCCCAACCGCGAGCCGGGCTTCTGGCTCCAGCGCACCGGTGGTCCCGGGCGCGAGCAGCGCTACAGCGTAGTGTCATACGCGGTTGCCGGCGCGCCCGAGGGCGAGCGCTACGAGCCTGACGGCAGCGGCGACTAGCGAGCGCGCAGAGAGCGAGGACGGCGACAGCCGCACAGACATGACCGACCACGACGACACCACGGTCGACCCGGCCCCCTCAGGCGAGGCGAGTCCGTCCCTTGGCGCCATCCACGTCGACCTTGCGCGCGAGTTCGACGAGGCGGGCATCGGCGAGGTTCTCGAGGAACTCGACCGCGACTTGATCGGCCTCCAGCCGGTGAAGCGCCGCGTGCGAGAGATCGCGGCGCTGCTACTGGTCGAGCAGGTGCGCACGCGAGTGGGCCTCTCGGCGGAGCCGCCGTCGCTGCACATGAGCTTCACCGGCAACCCCGGCACGGGCAAGACGACCGTGGCCATGAAGATGGCCAAGATGCTTCATCGGCTTGGCTACGTGCGCAAGGGACACGTGGTGGCGGTGACGCGGGACGACCTTGTCGGCCAGTACATCGGGCACACCGCCCCCAAGACCAAAGAGGTCCTCAAGAAGGCGATGGGTGGCGTGCTGTTCATCGACGAGGCGTACTACCTCTACCGTCCGGAGAACGAGAAGGACTACGGCCAGGAGGCCATCGAGATCCTGCTGCAGGTCATGGAGAACCAGCGCGAGGACCTCGTGGTCATCCTCGCCGGCTACAAGGACCGGATGGACCAGTTCTTCGCGAGCAACCCGGGGATGGCTTCGCGCATCGCGCACCACGTGGAGTTCCCCGACTTCACCGACGACGAACTCCTCGCCATCGCCGAGAAGATGCTCGCCGAGTGGAACTACCGCTTCGACGACGAGTCGCGCCAGGTGTTCGCCGAGTACCTCCGGCTCCGCAGGCAACAGCCCCATTTCGCCAACGCGCGCTCGGTGAGAAACGCGCTCGACCGGATGCGGATGCGGCAAGCGCTGCGCCTGTTCGAGTCGCGCGACGGCGATCTCACTGCCGACGATCTGATGGTCATCCGCGCACCCGAAGTCCGCGCGAGCCGCATCTTCGATGCGGATGACGAGTACGACGGCTCCGCGGCTGCAGAAGAGGAGGCTTCCCAATGACGCCCCTCATGCGCTATAGGGCAACGCTCACCCAGTACCTCATCGAGCAGCGACGTCTCCATCCCGATGCGACCGGTGAGTTCAACGACCTCATCCTGGCCGTAGCCCAAGCCTGCAAGGCGATCTCGAGGGCGGTGGCGCAGGGCACGCTCTCGGGCGTAGCCGGACGGCTGGAGTCGGTCAACGTTCACGGGGAGGAGCAGAAGGAGCTCGACGTCATCGCCAACGAGACCTTCGTGCATGCCACGGAGTGGGAAGGCGTGCTCTCCGGCATGGCCTCCGAGGAGATGGAGCACCCCTTCGCCATCCCCGAGCAGTACCCCCGCGGCAAGTACCTTCTGGTCTTCGATCCGCTCGACGGCTCCAGCAACATCGAGGTCAACGTCGCCGTGGGCTCGATCTTCTCGGTGCTGAGGGCACCACATCCGGGCGCTGATCCAAGCGAGGGCGACTTCCTTCAGCGGGGCGGACAGCAGGTGGCGGCTGGATACGCCATCTACGGCCCCGCAACCATGCTCGTGCTCACCGTCGGCAACGGCGTCGTCGGATTCACCCTCGACCCCGGGCTCGGAGAGTTCCTGCTCACGCATCCCGAAATCCGCATTCCCGAGGAGACCTGCGAGTTCGCGATCAACACCTCGAACAGCCGGTTCTGGGAGTCGCCGGTCCGGCGTTATGTCGAGGAGTGCCTTGCGGGGAAGACGGGCCCGCGCGGCAAGGACTTCAACATGCGGTGGATCGCGTCGCTGGTTGCCGAGGCGCATCGCGTTCTGATGCGCGGTGGCGTCTTCCTCTACCCGCGGGACACCAAAGACGCGAGCAAGCCCGGGCGCCTGCGGTTGCTCTACGAGTGCAATCCCATCGGGATGATCGTGGAGCAGGCGGGTGGCCGGGCGAGTACCGGTGAGACCCCCGTCCTCGACGTGGAACCTACGGCGCTGCACCAGCGCATCGGACTCGTGTTCGGGTCCAAGATCGAAGTAGAGGTGATCGAGCAGTACCACCGCGAGGTCAAACCGGAGGACGACGATAGCGAGACACCCCTGTTCAACCCGCGCGGGCTGTTCCGCCTGCCGGACTAGCGCGTCGCCAGCGAGCAGCCCTTTAGAGAGGAGCCGGACATGTCAGCCAAACACCCCATCATCGCCATCACCGGGTCGTCCGGCGCTGGGACCACGACCGTCAAGCAGACCTTCGAGCAGATCTTCCGTCGTGAGGGCCTCGACCCCGCGATCGTCGAGGGCGACAGCCTCCACCGGTGGAACCGCAAGGACTGCAAGGACCTCATGGACGAAGACGAGAAGAGCGGGGGGCATCTCAGCCATTTCGGCCCCGAGGCGAACCTGTTCGACGAGATCGAGAACCTGTTCAAGACGTACTCGGAGACCGGCATGGGGAAGCGGCGTTTCTACCTCCACAATGCCGAAGAGGCCGAGCCGTTCGAGCAGGAGCCGGGGACGTTCACCCCGTGGGCGGACCTTCCGCCCGACACCGACCTGCTCTTCTACGAGGGGCTCCACGGCGCGGTCGTGACCCCCGAGGTGAACGCGGCACAATACCCCGACCTGCTCATCGGCGTCGTGCCGGTCATCAACCTGGAGTGGATCCAGAAGATCAACCGGGACTGCCGCTACCGGGGGTACTCCGTTGAGGCGGTCACCGACGTCATCCTTCGCCGGATGCACGACTACGTGCACTACATCTGCCCGCAGTTCTCGCGAACGCACGTGAACTTCCAGAGGGTCCCCATCGTGGACACGTCGAACCCGTTCGTCGCGCGCACCATCCCGTCGCCGGACGAGAGCATGCTCGTCATCCGCTTCGCCGACCCCAAGGGTATCGACTTCCCGTACCTGCTGAGCATGCTGCACGACTCGTTCATGTCGCGCCCCAACACCATCGTCGCCCCGGGCGGCAAGATGGACCTGGCGATGCAGCTGATCTTCACCCCGTTCATCTGGCGGATGGCCGAGCGCCGCAAGAAGGCGCTCGCGAGGGGGTAGGGCACGACCCGTACCATCCGGCGTGCCCGAATCGCATCGGGCGCGAGGACGACCTGCCGAGGAGGACTTCTGTGGCGCTCATCTCAGTTCGACAGCTGCTCGATCACGCGGCCGAGCACGGCTACGGCCTTCCCGCGTTCAACGTCAACAACATGGAGCAGATCCAGGCGATCCTCGAGGCCGCCGACGAGGTCGACAGCCCGGTGATCCTCCAGAGCTCCGCCGGCGCGCGCAAGTACGCGGGCGAGGTGTTCCTCCGCAAGCTCGTCGAGGCCGCCGTTGAGACATGGCCTCACATCCCCATCGCTATCCACCTCGATCACGGCTCCAGTCCGGCGGTCTGCCAGCGGGCCATCCGCTCCCAGTTCACGAGCGTGATGATGGACGGGTCGCTCATGCCCGACGCCAAGACCCCTGCGTCCTACGACTACAACGTCGACATCACGCGGCAGGTGGTCGAGATGGCCCATGCGGTGGGCGTCACTGTCGAAGGTGAGCTTGGGGTCCTCGGCTCGCTCGAGACGGGCGAGGCAGGCAAGGAGGACGGTGTGGGCGCCGAAGGCGCTCTCACGCGCGAGATGCTGCTCACCGACCCCGACCAGGCTGCAGACTTCGTCGCGCGCACCGGGGTCGACGCGCTTGCGATCGCCATCGGCACCTCCCACGGCGCCTACAAGTTCAAGCGCAAGCCCACCGGCGAGATCCTCGCCATCGACCGCGTCGCCGAGATCCACTCCCGTATCCCCGACACCGCACTCGTGATGCACGGTAGCTCGAGCGTGCCCCAGGACTGGCTGCGCATCATCAACGAGAACGGCGGCGACATCCCCGAGACCTACGGTGTGCCCGTCGAGGAGATTCAGGAAGGCATCCGCAACGGCGTGCGCAAGGTCAACATCGACACCGACATCCGTCTCGCGATGACCGGCGCGATGCGTCGGCTCATGGCTGAGAAGCCGTCCGAGTTCGACCCACGCAAGTTCCTCGCCGAGGCGCGTGCTGCGGCCAAGGAGCTGTGTATGGAGCGTTACGAGGCGTTCGGCGCCGCGGGTCGGGCGAGTTCGATCCAGCCCATCCCCCTCGAGAAGATGGCCGAGGACTACGAGCGCGCCGAGGGGTAGGTTCTAGAGCGGCACGATGGGCCGAGTGACCAGTGCTATCCTTCGTGCTCGGCAGCCCTGATCGACGCGACGCTCGTACCGAGATGAAACGGAGCCAACGAGATGCCAGTCGACTTCGACCCCAGGCTCGTACGCGCGAAGGCCGCGCAAATGCGGGGCGACATCATCGAGATGATCGCCGAGGCGGGTAGCGGGCATCCCGGCGGCTCGCTCTCAGCCGCGGACATCGTCGCGGTCCTGTTCTTCGGGGGCATCCTGCGCTACGACGCGGCGGATCCCAGCTGGCCTGCCCGAGACCGGTTCATGCTCTCGAAGGGCCACGCCGCTCCGGTGCTGTACGCAGCGCTCGCCGAGGCAGGCTTCTTCGCTCGCGACCACCTGATGACGCTTCGCAAGCTCGGTTCGCTGCTGCAGGGCCACCCTGACAGCAAGAAGACGCCGGGCATCGAGGTCTCGAGCGGCTCGCTCGGCCAGGGGCTCTCGGTCGCCTGCGGCATGGCACTGGGCCTTCGGGGCGGGGAGGATCCTGCCCATCCCAGCAGCAGGCGCGTGTATTGCCTGATGGGTGACGGGGAGATCCAAGAAGGCCAGGTGTGGGAGGCGGCGATGTTCGCGGCTCACCACGCGCTGGGCAACCTCATCGCGATCGTCGACGACAACGGGCTGCAGATCGACGGGGCGTGCACCGAGGTCATGTGCCTCGGAGGTATCGCCGACAAGTTCCGGGCTTTCGGGTGGAACGCCCTCGAGGTCGACGGGCATGACATCGAGGCGCTTCATGACGCGATGGTCAAGGCGGTCCACTTCGGCGACCAGCCGACGATGATCGTCGCCCGCACCGTCAAGGGCAAGGGCGTCTCGTTCATGGAGGGTAACTACGGGTGGCACGGCAAAGCGCCGTCTCCCCAAGAGGTGGACCAGGCGCTGTCCGAGCTGGCTGCAGCAGAGCAGGGGGCGTAAATGGCGAAGAAAGCGACCCGCGAGGCGCTGGGCGAGACCCTCGTCGAGCTGGCGAACGAAGGCGTCGACGTGGTGGCCGTCGAGGCGGACCTCTCCAAGTCCACCACGACGTCCAAGCTGCAGGACGCGTATCCCGAGCGGTTCTTCAACGTCGGCATCGCCGAGGCCAACATGGTCGACGTGGCCGCGGGTCTCGCAGCCTCGGGCAAGACAGCGTTCACCGGCTCGTTCGCGGTCTTTGCGACAGGGCGTGCCTACGACCAGGTCCGCAACACGGTGTGCTACAGCAACCTCGACGTGAAGCTCACGCCGACCCACGCGGGCATCACGGTCGGTCCCGATGGCGGCAGCCATCAGATGATCGAGGACCTCGCGCTGATGCGCGTACTGCCTGGCATGCGCGTGATCGTTCCCGCCGACTACCATTCGGCGAAGGCGGCGATCCGGCTTGCGGCGTCCACGCCCGGCCCGTTCTACGTGCGCCTTGGCCGTGCGAGCGTCGAAGAAGTCTATCCCGAGGACGTCGAGCTCACCCTCGGCGGATCATCGGTCCTCCACGAGGGCACCGACGTCACGATCGCCGCGTGCGGCGTGGAAGTCGCCGAGGCACTCGCCGCGGCGGGGATGCTCGCCGCAGACGGCATCTCGGCGGAGGTGATCGACGTCTACAGCATCAAGCCGATCGACGTCGACACGCTCGTCACCTCGGCGCGCAAGACGGGTCGCATCGTCACCGCCGAGGAGCACTCCGTCTTCGCGGGAATGGGCTCGGCGGTGTCGGAGGTGCTTGCCGAGGGATGCCCCGTGCCGACGCGCCGCGTTGGCGTGGCTGACGTGTTCGGCACGAGCGGCGAGCCCGACGAGCTGATGGCGCACTTCGGCCTGACGGCCGAAGATATCGTGTCGGCTGCGAAAGAGCTTCTATAGCCCTGAGCTGCGGTAATACGACGGCGCCGAGGTAAGGCGCCGGTTGCCGCGCGCCCCCTCTCCACCGAAACAACAGAGTGGCGGTCGGGGTCTTGGCACTCGGCTCTCTGTTAGACTGTGCCGCGGGGCGTTCGCCGCTTATGAATTGGAGCAGACCTTTGGATAGCATCGCCGATT
>CAYHCN010000031.1:0-11124 GCA_964354945.1 uncultured Eubacteriales bacterium | reverse complement strand
GGACGTCGCTGAAGAGATGGTCGCCGAGTCGGACGAGTACGTGATGCCGAACCAGTACGACAACCCCGACAACGTCCTCGCCCACTACGAATCCACGGGACCGGAGGTCTGGGCACAAACCGAGGGACGCGTCCGCTACTTCATCGCCGGCTTCGGAACCACCGGCACGGTCACGGGCGTCGGCCGCTACCTGAAGGAGCAGGACCCGACCATCCGCATCGTGGCGGTCGAACCGGTTCCAGGCCACAAGATCTCGGGCCTCAAGAACCTCGAGGAGACCTGCGTCCCCGGCATCCTCGATCGATCGGTCATCGACGAAGTCGTGTACGTCGACGACGAGGAGACCAAGCGGGCCGCGATTCGACTGCACCGCGAAGAGGGGCTGATGGTCGGATCGTCGGCGGCAGCTATCCTCGCAGGCGCAGCCCACTACCTGGAGGGCAAGAGCGGTATCGCCGTCGCGATCGTCCCCGACAGCAGCCAGAAGGCGATCTCGTACCTCGCCGACGCGCTCGGGGAGTAGCTGGGGCTAGCCTCGCGAGCGGCTGAAGACCGCCGGCACTACGCGGTGCGGAGCCTGAACTCGCCCCTCCCGACGACGACCGCGGAGCCACCGACCTCGACTCGCTCGACCAGGTCGTTCGATCCCTCGACGCGCGCGTAGAGCTTCGAGGGGCGCCCGATCTCCGCGCCCTGGGAGATCTCGATCTCGGTCCCCCACTCGAGACGTCCGTGGAGGGCAAGGTGCAGCGCAAGCGGACCGGCGGCCGAACCGGTGGCGGAATCCTCGGGAACGCCCATCGTCGGCACGAAGCAGCGTGTCTTTGCATGCGCGCCCTCGGCGGCAAAGCAATTGATGCCGATGTCGCCGAACCGCGCGAGCCGCGTGAAGTCCGGCTCCAGCCGGGCGACCTCATCGGCGGACGACAGTTCCACGTACACGTGAGGAACCCCGTTGTCGTATAGGTCAACCGGCAGCGAGGTCCTGGCGTCGGCGACTCCAAGCGCCGTGATGAGATCGTCGGCACGCTCGAAGGGCTGCACCGACGGGATGGGCTGGTCCATCCGCCCGAACACGATCCGCGCGCCCTCCCGCTCCAGCATCACGGGCACGATACCGGAGCCCGTCTCCAGCCGGATCAGCGTGAGCTGCATCGGGGCGGCAAGCACGAAGGCCGTCCCCAGCGTGGGGTGGCCCGCGAAAGGCAGCTCCTGCTCCGGGGTGAAGATGCGGATCCGAGCGTTCCCGCCCTGTTCGGGCGGGAGCACGAACGTGCATTCCGAGAAGTTGAGCTCGCGGGCCAGCATCTGCATCTGCTCGGTGGCGAGCCCGCGCGCGTCAGTGAACACGCCGAGCTGGTTGCCCGCGAACGGGCGGTCGGTGAACACATCGACGACGTTGAACTTCGCAGAATCGGCCATGCTAGGCGACCGCCTCCTCCAGTTCCCGAGCGGTCCCGCCGACGATCGCCTGGGCGAGCTTGATGTCGGTCGCTTTGCGGTCGATTCCCGCCGAGAGGCGCAGGCAGTCTCTGAAGGTGCTCGCGGTGAGGACGAATCCGCTTGGGAAGGCGATCGGGCCGAACAAGTACGCCGAGGTCACGTGGGGGTGCGCTCCGAAATCCAACCGTCCCGCATCGATCACGCCGACGTTGGTGAGAGCCGGGTAGCCCGTCCCATGCCCGAGCTTCCCGGCAGCCGCATCGGTTTGCGTCCTCAGGACATCCAGCCCCTTCTTCCGCTGAAGGCGATCGGCGAGGCCCAAGCCGATGGCCTTCTGTGCCGCAGCACCTGATCGCTTCCACTCGGACGTCTGCTCTACGACGCACTTCAGGGTCTCGGCGAACGGCTCCCCGGAATCGAGGACCACCCCAACGTTCCACGTCGCCGAGATGTTCGCCAGCGCGAGGCGGACACCCTCGGGCATAAGGCTGCGAAGGTCGCACGAGAGCTGCACCGGAGTCAGCGCGTCGGGCTTTGGCTTGAGCACCGCATACAGGGAGCGGTAGTAGGCAGCGATCAGTACGTCGTTCACTGTCGCATCGTGAACCCGGCCGTACTGCACGAGCTTGCGGTAGGTCGTGGGCTCCACGTTGCGCCACACGTAGAGCGGCGAACCTTGCCGACTGACGCCGCGAATCCCCCAGCCCGTCGGGGGGAACAGGTCGGCCGGGCGCAGCGCCTTGAAGCGATCGACGATCTTGGTCTCGTGGATGATCGGTTCGGTATTGCGAGCGCCATCGTTGACAGGCGGACGCCAGTCGGGCTCCCGCTCGAGCTTCGCGTAGATGCCGCCAAGAAGGTACAGCGCGTCCTTGAGCGCCCTGCCATCGACCGCGATGTAGGAAACCGCCAGCACCAGCGCATCGCGACTGGTGCCCCGGAGCAGCGCGGCGCGCAGCTGCGGTCCCATTGCCGGATCGAACGGCTCGGCGACGAACGCAGCGGCGTCGGCGGGGAAGTCAGCCGACTCGCGCACCTCGGTCAGCGCGAGTTCGTCGAGGTCCTCTACGCGCTCCCAAACAGGCGGGACTGCCGCCGCGACGAACCGGCACCCGAGTACTGGCTCGGCGTCGGCGAGCAGGCGCACGGCTCGAGTCACGCGGGCGGCATCGAGGTGACTCTCGAACTCGACCGTCGCTCCGAGCTGGGGCCGCATGAAGCCGGAGTCGACCATGGTGTAGACGACGCGTTCGGTGAACTCCGCGGGCAGCGATGCAGGTACCTGCTGAGGCATGAGATGCCTTCCTTCCGACCTCTGCCGTGTTCGCTGCCGGACGTCCGCTTCCCTGCACGCGAACAGCGGGTATCATCGGCAGTCCGTGAACGGTGGCACGACGGCGAGCCGGAAGGGGGTCGAGACGTGTCGAGGACGCGGTTCAGCCTTCGCTCGGGCGCGAAGGACATCGCCCCGATCCTGATCGGCATCGTGCCGTTCGGCCTCGTCGCCGGCGCCGACGTCGTGCGCGCGGGCTTTCGTCCGATCGAGGCCATCGGCATGTCGCTGCTCGTGAACGCCGGGGCGTCGCAGATCGCGGCGACGCAGCTGTTCGCCCAAGGAGCCCCGCTCATCGTGGCGATCGGCACCGCTCTCGTCGTCAACGCACGCATGTTCATCTACAGCACCTCGATCGCGCCGGTGCTCTCCGACGCCTCGCCGGGCATCCGCCCGCTACTCGGCCACATGCTCGTCGACCAGAACTACGCGATGACGATGACCCGCGGCAGGTTCCGCGACGATATCGACGTGATCCCCTACTACATCGGGGCCTGGCTCGGCCTTGCGAGCGTCTGGCAGCTCTCGACGATCGCAGGTGCGTTTCTCGGCGCGTTCATCCCCGCCTCGTGGTCGTTGGACTTCGCGGTGCCCCTCGTGTTCCTCGCGATGCTGGCACCCGCGCTCAAGGACCGCTCGTCTGTGAGTGTCGCCGTGGTGACGGGCGTCGCCGCCGCCGTGCTCGTGCCCCTGCTCCCGATGCAGACCGGCCCCATCGTCTCGATGCTCATCGGGATGCTCTGGGGGGCCACTCGCCCCGGTCCCGAGACCAACGAGGCCGTCGCCGAGGAGCTCGTCGAGGACGAGCTGCCCTCATGAGCAGGACTGCCGAGTTCTGGGTCCTGATCCTCGTCCTGGCTCTGGGGACGTGGCTGATGCGCTCGCTGCCGATCATGCTCCACGGCAAGATCTCGCCCAAGCCGTGGACGGAACGGCTATTGCGCTACGTGCCGGTTGCCGCGCTCACCGCCCTCGTGGTCCCCGGCGCGCTTTACCTGCACACCGGGGACCAGTATCAGTTCGCGCCCGCGCGGCTCGTTGCGATGCTCGCCGCGTTCGTTGCCGCCCTCAAGACCAAGAACGTCGTGGTGACCCTCGTCGTGGGCATGACCGTGCTCTGGCTTGCGCAGTGGGGCTTCGCAGCGATCAGCTAGCTGACCGCGGGGGCCATCACCTCGCCGCGCTTCAGCTTGCGGTAGACCAGCATGTAGTAGGCGATCGCCGACGGCTGCAGGAACACCATCAGCACGATCCACACGATCTTCTCGGTCGAACCCTGGCTGGGGTACTCGACGTCCGTGCGGAGCACAGCGTCGACGAGCATCCATAGCCACGCCAGCGGGAGCACCACCGCGAACACCAACCAGAAACCGACTTTGAGCATGACGGCCAGAACCACGCCAGCCGCCACCAGCATTCCAACTCCGAACAGCAACTCCATCACCCTCGTCCTCTCCGTCATTCGAGCCCGTACCGGCCCGGTCACCGCAGTTCCAGCTTCACTTCGCCGACGCCGCGCATCACGCTGAGCTCGATCGTCGCCGGCGTCGTGCCATAGACATCGTTCACGTAGGCGTCGCCCTGGACCTTGAACCCTTCGGCCTCGAAGCTGCCGATGCCCTCGTTGCGCCCGGTCACCTTCACGCCAACGTCGTTGGGCAGAACGATCGTCAGCTGGCCGACGCCGGCTTGGATATCGCCGGTCACGTCATCGGTGCGCGGCCCGGTGAGATCCACCGTGGTCTCTCCGGCTCCCAGACGCATCGTGAGCAGTCGCACGTCCAGCTCGGACAGGTCGAGTCGGCTCGAGCCCGCACCCATCTGTACGCGGAGTTCGTAGGGCATCGCCTTGGCCAACTGCACGTCCCACGAGTTCGCGTTCGACTCGCCGAACTTGTAGCGGATGTCCGGCTGCGAGATCGTGAGCGTCCCGGTCGACCCGGACACGTCGTATGACGTCTCTGGCTTCATTTCCGGAGTGCCGTACTCGAAGCTCGCCTCGGCGAGGGCGGAACTGTCGCCACTGCGCACTGTCATCTCGCCGGCGCCCATCTTCAAGTCGATCGACGCCTCCTTCGCCCCGTTGGGCTCGAAGGTCTCCTGCGTTGTGTTCGCATCCGCGCCGGTAGTCGACACACCGGCAGTGTTCTCGGAGATCTCGTTGCCGAGGTCCACCCTCCAACCTTCGGGCAGCGGCTCGCGCACGCAGCCTGCCGAGGCAACTGCCACGGCGAGCAGCGCTACCGCGATCGCGATCCTGGTTCTCATCCGTGCATCCCTCCTCCACGCGCGGGTCACTGGTGCGCCTGCGCGTTCTGCGTCGGCGTGGACGCGGGAGTGCCGGTCGGTGCATCGAAGCGCCCGACCAGCATCGTCTTGGCCCACATCCCGTGAACGATCCCGATGCCCTTCGCGAGCCACAGCGTCAGGAAGAAGCCGAGGACGCCGAGCGCCATCACGAGCGGGTATGCGGCGGGGTGCGTGTAGTAGCCGTAGGTGCCGTCGATGAACATGGGGATGTGGTACGCCCGCTGCAGGATCGGCGAGATGATCAGAGCGACCGAGGTCGCGAGCCCCGTCACCATCAGCGTGAAGTAGATGATGCCGAGCGGGAGCTGCAGCAGCATGTAGAGCATCGTGGTCCAGGTCCGGTAGTCGGACAGCCACGACTTGATGCGCTCCCACAGGTTGCCCTGCACACCGGCCATCCTGGGCCGTCTAGGCATCCGAACGCCGAGCAACCCTTCGACGATCCGGCCCTCGGCGAGCGAGATCGCCCTGATGATCGCGATGAACAGCAGCGCTATTGGAATCCCGATGATCAGGATCAGCAGCCCGAGGGTCGTGGAAACGCCGGTCACCACCACGGTGAAGTAGATAGTGCCGGTGACTAGTGCCAGCAGTGCGTAGAACATCGCCGCATACGCAGTCGGATCCACGATCACGCCGAAGAACTTGCCCAGAGGCGACTGCCCGAACGCGGACTTGCCGGCAACGGGTTTCGGCCGCCGGAGCGCCGCAGCAACCGTGTCCTCCGCCTGGCGGTACGCTTCCGCGACCTCTTCGGGAGTGCCGTATGCATCGATCGCGGCCGCGATCGCCTCGGGAGTGCCACCGGCCTCTGCCGCGCTGCTGCGGAGGTACTCCTCCGCGTCGTACGTTGCGTCTTGCACGAGTGCGGGATCCGCACCGGCAAGCGCCGTTCTGAGTTCCGCGAGGTATCCCTCGACCGTGCTAGCCAACGTTGCCCTCCAGCGTCGCATCGACGAAGTCGCGAGTCCGCGCCCACGCCGCTCTCCAGTCATCGAGCACCGCTTTGCCGCGATCTGTGATCACGTAGTACTTCCGAGGCGGCCCCGCCACGCTCGGCTCGACCCTGCTCGCAAGCAGGCCGTTCTCCTCCATGGAACGGAGGACCGGGTACAGCGTCCCCTGTTTGACCGGAACGCCTTGCTGCCACGCTCCTTCGATCCGCTTCGCGATCTGGTAGCCGTAGAGCGGCTCCGTCGAGCGGTCCAGGATCGCCAGCAGCACGAGGGCGACGGTCCCCGAGTTCAGCTCCTTCTGGAACTTGCGGAGCATCGCCTCGTCAGCTGCGTCCACGACCCACCTCCCATCAACACACGTTCGCTCGCTGTTATGTACCTCGTACTAGTCATGACTTAACACTAGTGCGAGCACAGACTACTACGAAGTAAACAATAGTCAACCCCGTCTTCTCGAGATTCCTCGGAAAGGGCGCAATCGCCCCAAGGGGCGGTGCTGGTGGGGCCGCGAAGGGGAATGGAGTTCACGGGAGGTGGTCACGATGTTCGATGCGCAGGTCAGACAGGCCGAGCCCGAGACCGTGGCCTACATCACGATGCACGGGTCGTACGACCAGATCCCTCAGGGGTACGGGGCTCTCTACGGGTGGTTGGCGCAGCACGGGCTGCAGCCCACGGGCCCGCCGCATGCGGTGTACCTCACGCCGCCCGCCCCCGAGGTCGAGGATCCGGTGTGGGAGCTGTGGGCCCCGGTAGCCGACACGGGCGACATCCAGCCCGACTCAATGGGGGTCGGCGTCAAGCACGTTCCGGAGCATACGGTCGCCGTGACGATGCACAAGGGGTCCTACGACGCGCTCCCGGCCACGTACGACAGCCTCATGCAGTGGGCGGCCGGTCAGGGGTACGTGCTCGCGGGCCCACCGGAGGAGGTCTACTTCTCCGACCCCAACGAGGTTGCGCCCGAGGAATACCTCACCGAGATCCGGTTCCCGGTGGCGCCGGCGCAGTGAACACAGCTCCCCCGAGGCGGGCGCCCAACTCGGGCCGCCTCGGGGGAGCGTTTCTGCGCGAATCATACGGTGCTAGGCGATGGTCATCGGCGTCTGCGAATGCCGAGCCGTGCGAACGCGCCGCGCTGCGAACACGGTGCCGACGACAGCCGCAGCGATTGCCGCGGCGATGCCCCAGCGGGTACGCGCGTGATGCCCTTCGGGTGACTCGACGATCGTCGCCTCGGAGCGCTCCGTTCCGGTCGTCTCATCCATCTCTCCCACTCCCTCCTCCTGCCTGTCGCTACGGGGTGAACAGCCACGGCAAGCCGACGTACCTGCCGACAACGCTTGCCACGAAGCTGCCGATCCCGGTGACCCCGATCAGACCTGCAACAACCGCGATGCTCCATCCGGCGACACCGTCGGCCTGCGCCGCGGCGATCGCGGCAGCCAGAGCGAGCGTACCGACGACGAGGAAAGCCGCAAGCATGGGTAGTCCGCAGGTGACGACTTCCACGTGAGCCTTCTCGACCGCTTCCGAGGAGCCACGCACCTCGAACGGGATGTCGAGTCAAGCCAGACCCGACCCGTGAAGCCGCACGATGAGGTCGGCATCGATCGCATCTGCGGCGCGCTGCATGTGCTCAAACCGCACGTCGAGCCGCTCGGATGGCGGCGATGCAAGCACGAGGAACTCGCCACCCTCGGCGTGAAGGTGGTAGCGGAGTGTGGACCCCGGCCACGCAAAGCGCGACATGGGCGAAGCAGTGACCTCCACGTCGCTCACCCCCCTTTCGGCGAGCCGCCGCGGGGGCGAAAGCTCGCCTCGACGCTTCTATGCTCGCAAGAGGGTGCCGCTAAACCGCAGGTGAGCGCAGCGGGAAGCCGCAGGAGAACGACGCTTGATGGAGTGCCGCCGGCGTCCTAGCGGCGGATGAGGGCAAGCACCAGGTCACCGCTCTGCTGGACCACCTTCAGGCTCAGCCGGTCCGCCGTGTCGCGGGGGGTGTGGTACGCCGGGTCCTCGAGCCACTCGAGCCAGGCACTGGGGATGCCGAGCTTCTCGTAGGGCTCGTGATCGCTCCACCCCGAGCGGCCAGGGTCTTTCCAGTAGCCGATAGGAAGGCCGAGCCGCTTGCCCTCGGCGATCGTCGCCTTCGCGAAAGACATCGGCCCCACGCCCATGGTCCGGACGTAGGCCTTCGTCCCGAAGCCCGCCATGTCGACAGAGAGCATGCCGGTAGTCTCAGCACGCTCGGTGGGGGTGAGCATGGAGGCGCGATACCGCGACCCTGCATGGTGATGGTCCGGATTGCCGTCTGAGATCTCCTCGGCGCCGAAGAAGACGATCTCGACGGTCGGACCGGGCGCTTTGACCTTGAGCAAGCGAGCGACTTCGAGCAGGATGCCCACTCCCGACGCGTCGTCGTTCGCTCCCGGCGACGGCGGCTTCGAGTCGATATGCGCGCCGAAGATGAGCCGTCCTGTGCCCGTGCCGGGCACGACGACGAACACGTTCTGACTGGTGGAGCCGTTGGGGAGGGCGAAGCTCTCCGATTGCGGCTGGTAGCCAAGCTCGCGCAGCCTGCGTGCGACCCACGCAGCCCCCTGGGCCTCCTGCGTCGATCCCGGCTTTCGGACCCCGACGGCGGCGAGCGCGGCGATGTCGGCCATCGCGCGGGATGCGTCGAACCGCTCGTCCTTCGAGTGATCGACCTTGCGTGGCGTGGAGGTGATGAGGTCCACGGGCGGCGTGGAGGTCTTCACGCCCGCGATGCGCGACGCGGTCACCGTCGCGTCAGAGAGGCCTGTCCCGAACGAACGGGAATCGCCGCTCCCACCGGAGCACCCCACCAGGGCCGCGGCAAGCGCGAGAGCGAGCGCCAGTACGGCAGGCTGCACCACGCGATCGCGTCGACGGCGAACCACGATGGCCCTCCCTAAGACCGAGGCTGGTGTTCCTCGGCGAGCCGGTGGGCGGTTCTTGGACATATTCTCTACCGAGAACGCTCGGAGGGAAACGCCATGCATCTCTACATCGTTCGCCACGGTCCCGCCGGAGACTCCGCCGAGTGGGCGGGTCGCGACTTCGATCGGCCGCTCACGGCACGCGGCAAACAGGTCGTCCTCGGGGTGGCCGAGAGACTCGCGGAGCTCGGCGTCTCCGTCGATGCGGTCGTCACAAGCCCGTACGTGCGGGCGCGTGAGACCGCCGAGATCATCGCTCGCACCCTTCAGATCACCGACCGGCTCGAAGGTGACGCTCGGCTGGGGTCGGGCTTCGGCATCGCCGATCTCATGAGTCTCCTCGCGGACTACTCGGGAGTCTCGGCGCTGATGATCGTGGGGCACGAACCGGACCTGGGGCAGGCGATCTGCGAGCTGATCGGTGCCGAGCGCCTGAAGATGAAGAAGGGGACCGTGGCGCTCATCGACCTGCCCGACCCGCGGACCGCACGGGGCCAGCTCCAATGGGTCGCTCCGCCGAACATCCTCGTGGGCAACCCCCGTGTGCTTGAATAGCGGGTGGAGCGCTTCCGCGCCTTCCCTGCTTGTCTGGAGAGACTCGTGCAGCCCCTGATCGCAACCGGGTCGCTGACCCGTTCGTCACTCGCCGACCGCGTCGCGATCGTCACCGGCGCGGGACGCGGCATCGGATTCGAGACTGCTCGCGCGCTCGCGTGGCTGGGCGCGCACGTCGTCATTGCCGAGATCGACGAGAGTACCGGGGCCGAGGCTGCGATAGGGGTCTGCGCCGAGATGGGCGACAGCAGTGCCACGTTCGTGCACACCGACGTTGGCGACGGTACGTCGTTGGGCGAGCTCGTGAGCGCGGTAGTCCGCGAGTGCGGGCACATCGATATCGTCATCAACAACGCGACCGTCACTCCGTTCGGGCCGGTCGCGTCGACCCCGATCACAGCCTGGGATCTCAGCTACCAGGTGAACCTGCGCGGACCGGTCACCCTCGCCAGGCTTACCCTGCCGTCGATGATCGAACGCCATTGGGGCGTGTTCGTGGCGCTGTCTTCGGTCGGTGGCGCCTACATGGCGCCGTACGAGGCGCTCAAGTCGGCCCAGATCGAGCTGGCATTCGCGCTCGCCGCCGAGCTCGAAGGCGCCGGCGTCTTTGCCTTCGCGATCGGACCCGGGCAGGTCATGACCCCCGGGCTCGAGCAGGGCGTGGAGACGCTGGCGCCGTTGTACGGTCTGACGACCGAGGAGTTCCTCGCCCTCAACGAGGGCAACCGGGTCACCGCCGAGGAGGCCGGCGCGGGGATCGCCGCCGCCATCGCTCTGGCCGAGCGGTTCCATGGCACGCAGACCGGCAGCCTCGCGGGCCTCGCCGCAGCGGGGATCCGCGCCCCGTCCGGTTCGGCATCCGGGATCCCCATCTCGCCGAGAAGTGGTGTTCGGCACGAGCGCGGGCCCCAGCACACCCCGGATTCCGCGAGCGAGACGTGTCGCAAGGTGCGGGCGACCCTGGCTCGGGAGACCGAGGGCTGGCAGGACCGTGGCCTGTTCGAGCGCAAGTGGATGGAGCGCGACTTCGGCCAGGCAGCGGGGCTGCGCGCCGAGGATGCTCTGTTGCAGCTCGATCGGCTGCAGGCCACGATCGACGCGGGACACCCCGACCACGGCTGGCGGGTTCTGCTGCCGGCGCTTCGGAGGTACTACGACCACTACGCCGGGCTCGCTCGCGGCTACACGAAGGACCCCGAGCAGCTCCGGATCCAGCTCGAGGCCATCGCAGCGATGCGGGCCGAGGTCGAGCGCCTCGAGTCGCTGCTCGCCGGCCAGCGCTAGACCCCCCAAGACCACAGCGCCGCGTGCTGCCCATCCGGAGTCAGGGGGCTGTCAGCAGCGGCGCTGTATGAGGGGGCCAAGGATGCCGAGCAGCTCAGAGCAGGTGCAGGGAGGGGATTGCGGCATCCTAGGGGCTCTGTGGGGGGCTACCGTTGCAGGTATCGAGCCTTCCGTTGTGGGTGCGGTCGATCCGGTGCGGGGGTTGCGGGTCATACGTTGCGAGCAGGGGGAGCTTGAGCTGCTCGGCAAAGGGCTGGTTCTCTTTCAAACCACCTAGCGG